>JAJRPL010000192.1 GCA_024280815.1 Bacteroidota bacterium | reverse complement strand
GTAATAAGTCTTTTAAAGAATTTACTTTAATGATTTGACCTGATTCTCCCATAAAATAAATTATGATAGGTTCTTTTTGTTTATTTTCATACTCAGCAATACTTTGTCTGCAAGCACCACAAGGGGCAACAGGAGTAGTTATATTTTGTTTAGAAGAACTTGCCGAAATGGCAATTATTTGAATACAGTTTTCTGGATAGCTGGCTCCTGCACTATAAATTGCTACACGTTCTGCACACATACCTGAAGGAAAAGCTGCATTTTCTTGATTGTTACCCGTTACAACTTCTTTATTATCTAATAATATTGCAGTACCTACATTGAATTTAGAATAGGGAGCATACGCTTTTTTTCGAGCTTCAATAGCAGTATTCATTAACTTCTGTACTTCTTTGTCTAGTTCATCTATATTTTCATATAATGAATAAGATGTAGTAACGTTTAGTTTTTTCATAGGGTTCTACAGCTAGAAATAAAAAATCATTTTAGCTAAAGTACTAAAATGATTTTTGATAATTTGTATTATGAATTTATCTTTTAAAAAGAATCGTAAATATCTCCAAAATTAAATGTTAAAGAAAAACGTAGCGTGTTTTCTAAAGGATTATTTACATCTGAAGCATTGACTAGATAAGACATATCTAAATTCAAACTTTTAAACATAAAGCCAGCACCTAAAGTGAAATATTTACGAGCACCTTTCACATCACTCTCGTTAAAATAACCAAGTCTAACACCTAAAGTGTTGTCGTACATATATTCTGCACCAGCCGCCCATGTGAATTCTTTGATCTCTTCACTAAAGCCATTAGGAGCATCTCCAAATGATTGAAAAATACCTGGTAAAAAGCCTACATTGTCATCTTTACCATCTGTAATATCACCAGTTTGATTGTCTCTAATTGGTGGTGTTGGGACTAATAATTTATTAAACTCTACATTTGGTGTTATAGAATTCATATCATCTAATATGATTTCAAAACCACCACCTAAACGTAAATTGGTTGGAATAAAACTTTCTCTACCACCTTCGGCTAGAGAAACTTTCGGTCCAATGTTTGAAATGTTAAATCCACCTCTCCAGATACCATTAATATTTCCGTAATTTTTTTCGTGAGATTGATAATACCCAGCAACATCAACTGCAAAAGTATTCACAGTTTTTAAATCAGAATTTTCAACTCTTAAAGCATAATCTGAACGGATATATCTAACACCAACCGCCATTGCAAAAGTTTCATTTAATTTTAATGAATAAGAACCATCAATAGAAAATTCATTTGGATTTTCAGTTCCGATTGCCGTACCATTAGAATCAGTTAAATCTATGGTACCTAAAGAGAAAAATTTTAAACTGGTACTCCAAGCACTTTGTTCATTAATTCTATTTGAGAAAGTTAAACTACTAACAAACACATCATTCGTTAAGTTTCTTAACCATGGTGTATAATTAACACCAACGGCAAATTGAGAAGCCGAAAAAGCAAATTTTGCCGGATTAAAATGTTGCGAATTTGCATCAGGTTTTGTTGCAACACCAATATCTCCCATACCACCTGACCTTGCATCTGGTGCAATCATTAAAAATGGAGCTGCGGTTGTTATTGTATTAGGTTCGTCTTGAGCATAGGTCTTACCTAAGCTTAAAAGAGCAAGTAGAATTAAAAGATTTTTTTTCATTATAATGTGAGTTAATTTTTAATTTTATTGTAAAATGACCAGTTTTTCAAATTTTTCGTTTTTTGTATTGGTTATTAATGATTTTACATTGAGTTTGTATACATAAACCCCTTTTCCTATTTTATTACCAAAGTCATCTAAACCATTCCACGATATTGATCGCGATAAGTTTTCAGATTGTACAGTTTGATTAATTGTTTTAATTAGTTTACCAGACACTGTAAAAATCTGAACTTGTACTTCTAATGGTTCATTAGGTTTGTTATGATTAAACCAGAACTCTGTGTAATTTATAAAAGGATTGGGATAATTCAATACATTACTCAATACCAAATCACTATTATTGACTACAGTAAAACTTAACGTAGCTTCTGATGAATTATTGTATGTATCCCAGCATTTAAAACTTAATGTATGTAGGCCAGGTTCTAAATTTCTAAAAGGAAATTTCACTTTCCCTTTGGTAAAGTCATCTAATTCAGTCTCATAAAAATCATTTAATATAAAAGGGTTTGCTTGATCACCATCTAAAATTGCGACTATATCATGGTCAACAGCAGTAATAGAGGTGTTGATGCCTGAGCTATCTTCTAAAATAGCAATGAAGTTAGGAGATTCACTTGTATTGCCACCATTAACAAAAGATTCATCATTCATAAATAGAGAGACCGTTGGCCCTATTTTATCTTCAGCTGCATTTTCATTAATTACTCCAATAATAATTTCTTGATTTACACCAGACTTGTCAATCTTTTTATTATCAGCATACAAGCTAATTTTGGCTTTTCCAAAGGCAATTCTAATGTCTTTGGGTACAATAAAATTAAAGTTAAATACTCCGTTTTTAACGGATGCTCTGCCTCTAAAAATTTTACTTTCTGTAGCGTCAAAGGTCAATTTATTACCAAAATTATTATTGTCTAAAGTCGTTCTATCTACTGATTTATCAAAGATTGTAGTTGAAATTTCACCATTAAAGTCAGTTAAAGCATTACCTGATGCATCTGTAATAACTCCTTCAAAGTTTATTTTAGACAATGCCTTAAGTTTGTCAGTTGTTTGGTTGATGTCAACACCATTCATTTTTGTAAGTTTGATATTGGGCTTTGGTAGAGTAAGCTTCATAGCAGGGTCACCTATATAATAAATAAATAGTCGTTGGCTGGTATTTGGAGCTAAAGGGTCATTTTTTGTTTTCATTAGAGCTTCTGCTATGGTAAGTTCTTCACCATTAAATGCTAATAAATTTTTAATTAAAATTTCATTAAAACGTTGACCTACACTAATAAAAATCTCTCGTGTTGTAGAAATTAAACTTACAGCACCACCATTTGAGTTTGAAAAAACAAACTCACCTGCGGTTGGTCTTGAAGGGTTATCAAATCTTGTAAATTCGCAGGTTACCGTAATCATTAATGGTAAAGTATTAGGGTTGCTCCAGTTTTGAATTTGTTGAACTTCTAAAATACGTTCACCTGCCCAACCATCTTCACCTCCATGACCAAAATAGTCTATAACTAAAGTACCCGTTTCAATAGCATTGTTGATCGCTTCATTTACATCAGGGTAACGTTCGCCACCTGCAGATGTTTGTTGTACATAGGCATCAGTATATATTTTTGTGATATTAAAAATAGGACGGTTAGTTTTTATATCATCAGCTAAATTTTCAACAGCTTCTTGCAATATAAATTCACTGGCAAGGTCAGGGTCATCTGCAACCAATGTTATTTTATTTCTCCAGTCTCCGTATGCTTCTGTACTATAATAGTTTAATGTTTTGTCTACAGCTTCTTTTGCATCATTTGTTGAAGTAATTAAATATCTTCCTGTGGCAACATCTTGTTTGTCTGAATTACTTAATTCACCTTCATCTTCATCCATCATACCATAATAATCATCGGTAACATAAGAACGGGCTAAGTCAAAACTTTCAAATGATTGGTAGGCGGGTACAATATTATTATTGTCTTCAATTCTGTCTTTAAAGTCAAAAGAAGCATCTCCGAATAGGCAAACATATTTAATTTTAGTATTGTCAGTCGAAGCATTTAGATATAAATGTCTGATAAAGTCTCTAATTGCCGTTAAGTCTGGTGATCCTGAACTAAATTCATTATAAATATCTTCTAAATTGATAACTTTAGTAGTTAAATTAGAATTATTTCTGTGATATTCAGCCAAACGTTCTGCTTCACTCATTAAATAATCACGTGTAATAATTATGTAGTCAATGTCTTGTAAACTGTGCAAATTTTGATTAGCAACTTTACTATTCTCTAGTTGTTCAGGTTGAAAATAATTGTTTTCATTTAAAGCGATAAACTCTTGTAATTCATTGCCACTAATTGTTTTGAAAGTGAAATTATTAGCACCAGATTGGTTGTTGATGATTTTAGGGTTTATAGGGTCAGTAACATTCCACACTTGATGTATTGTTGCACTATTTTCTATTTGATAGGCTAAAACTGAGTTTGAAGGAAATGCAAGTGTATTAAAATTCCGAAACGAAAACTGTTTATCAACAGCAATTAACTTTCTTACTCCAATTATTTCTACATAATCTAAATAGGCCTTGGCTGAAGGATTTCCATTATTGTTATAAGTGACTTCAACTTCTATCGAGCTTGTACTTATATTTGTATTCTGAACAGTTTCTCTTGGTATTGCAAGCGTTAGACTACCACTTGAAATTGCAGAAAAAGTAATAGGGCTTAGATTTTGTCCGTTCACTTTAATTTCTAGTGTGGAAGGCGTGGAAGAAATAGCCAAACCTCTTACTCTAACTGAGATGTTTTCAGAAGCATCTATATTGTCAAAGTTAAAATTAACCTTGGTTGTGTTTTCAGTACTTAAATTTTTGCCGAACCACTGTTGACCGTTATGAAATATATTTTCTTTTTCATCTTCAGCATAATCATAATGATTAAAGGTTGTAATGGTTTGTGTTGCAGGTGCTGTTATTTCAATATTATTAAGAATACGTTTTCCAAGTCCATTGTCAACAGTTATAAAATAATAAGCTTTATCACTATAAATATTATTGATGTGTTTTGATTGACTAGGTTGTTCAGAAACTATGTCCCATTGTTGGGGACCTTTTCCGTAGAACAATATATAATCATTATTATCAAAACTATTGTCTTGTTCTCCTTTGACAAAGATGGCGTTCTCTTGTAAACCATCGTGTCTGAAATCACTATTTAGCATAGGTAGTAGCTGTCCGCCATTTCCAAAAATTCTAATATTTTTAGGATTGATTTCATTCGTATTAATACCCAGGTTTTGCAAAAATTTTCCATCAATTTTAAAAACACCTGTTGTGTCAATGGCAAATTTATACCAATTACCTTGAGATAGTACGGAGTTTTTTACGGTAGAGGCAGATTTATTCCTTTTTACTTCTTGTGATAAAACAAAAAAAGGAAGCAAGAGTACTATAAATAATAAAGTGTTATTTTTTTTAAAAATCATAAAGCTATCCTTAAATATAAACAGCACGCAAGTTAAGTATAGTTATTTATATATGGTAATATTGGATAAAGTTTACTTTAGATCTTTCATTTAATTCAATAAAATTAAATAAATATCATATTTTATATCAATATGTATACTAAAGAAATAAAACTATCGTTATACAAGCATTACAAGGCATAATGTGCTAAATAATGGGAATCTATCAACCCTAATTAACAAATTTAAGATTTAAATAATGAAAAGGTATAACGGAAACAAATTTTTATTAGTAGTGTTAGTAGTAGCTACTTTAATTAGTTGTAACAAAAAATCAAGAACTCATTCAGAGTTAACTGGTTGGAGATTTAATGATCCAACTTATGGCGGTTTTACAGCTAATACTAGTTATTCAGGTCAAGAAACACCTCCAGGTATGGTGTTGATTGAAGGAGGTACATTTACCATGGGTAGTGTACAAGATGATATTATGTTTGACTGGAATACAACGCCTACAAAACAACAAATTCGTTCATTTTATATGGATGAAGCTGAGGTTACTAACTTAGAATATTTATTTTATTTACAATATTTAGAAAAAGTATACCCTCCAGCAGATGATAATTATAGAAAAATTTACCAATCAGCATTACCAGACACCTTAGTTTGGAGAGAAGCATTAGGCTTTAATGAATTATTAACTGAGTCTTATTTACGTCACCCTTCTTATAGTGATTATCCTGTAGTAGGTGTGTCTTGGTTACAAGCATCTGAATATTGTAAATGGAGAAACGATAGAGTTAACGAAAAAATATTAATGGATAAAGGTGTGTTAAAATCTTTATTTGATATGGATTCAGTTACTGTAGAAGGTAAAAATAGATTTGATACTGGTGCTTATTTAGCTAATCCAGATTTATTATTTGAAGGCAATGAAGATATTTACGGTAGAGGTTTACCAGATCCTAATGATAGATCAAAAAGAAAAGGTAAAAAGAAGAGTAGAAAAGAAAGAAAAGCTGAGGCTGAAGCAGGAAATTCTGATGTAGATGAGTCTGTTGATGATGGTGGTAAAAAATCTAAAAGATCTAGAAGAGGTAAAAAATCAGATCAAGGCTTCACAGGAAGACATGTGAAAATTTCAGATGGTTTATTGACACAACGTTTTAGATTACCAACAGAAGCTGAGTGGGAATATGCTGCAAAAGCTGATATTGAAAATAGAGACTACAATAATATTAGAGGTAGAAAAAAATATTCTTGGAATGGGAGATACACTAGAGATGCTTCAAGAAGAAAATCTGGTGATCAAATGGCCAATTTCAAACAAGGGAAAGGAGATTACAGTGGGCTTGCAGGTTGGAGTAATGATGGTGCTGATATTACTATTCAAGTAAAATCTTATGACGCAAATGCATTTGGTTTATATGATATGTCTGGTAATGTTGCTGAATGGGTAGCTGATGTATACAGACCTATAATAGATAATGATGCAAATGATTTCAATTATTTTAGAGGTAATGTATTTAAAAAGCCTTTAATAGATGAAGAAGGTAAAGTTGTAGTAGTTGATTATAATAGTATTGAATTTGATACATTAGATAATGGTAAAATAGTACCAAAAGATTTACCAGGTAGTATTAAATATGTACCAATTACTAAAAGTGATGCTTTTATGAGACCTAATTATGAAAAGTCTGATAATGTTTCTATCAATGATGGGGATTTAGCTTCAACTAAATATTATTATCAAGATGATGAAGATGGAGAAGAAAGACCTCGAATGTATAACTCACCTCAAACACCTAAGCAAATTGGTGAAAGCGGATTGATTATTCAACAGTATGATACTAAAAAGAGAACTACTTTAATTAGTGATCAAACTAGAGTTTTTAAAGGTGGATCTTGGAAAGATAGAGCTT
>JAJRPL010000191.1 GCA_024280815.1 Bacteroidota bacterium | reverse complement strand
ATTAAATTAAAAACGTTGCAATATACAAACTTCACATTGATTCTAATTATCTTAATTCTTAATTTCTTGACAAAGTTCTATCAAGACACTGTTGGTGCTTTTAGGATGTAAAAAGGCAACCAATTTATTGTCAGCACCACGCTTAGGAGTGTCATTTAGCACCGTGAAGCCTTCATTTTTCAATCTTTTGATTTCAGCTTTAATATCATCAACAGCAAAAGCAATATGATGGATGCCTTCTCCTTTTTTTTTAATAAATTTTGCAATAGGACTTTTAGAATTTGTAGCTTCTAATAATTCAATTTTATTTGATCCAACTTTAAAAAAAGAAGTTTTTACACCTTCAGAAGTGACTTCTTCAGTTTTATAATGAGGTTCTCCTAGCAATTGTTTGAAAAGAGCATTAGATTTTTCTAAATCTTTTACAGCGATACCGATGTGTTCTATTTTTTTCATTTTGAATTATTCAATGCTGCAAAATACTAATTAAATCAGAAATGATATTATGGATAACTTGAAAACCTTATTTTTGCAATATGGAAGAAACAAATAGACAGCGAAAAATAGCAGGTGTTTTACAAAAAGATTTGGTAGATGTATTGCAACATGCAGCACAAGAAGGTATGAAAGGTGTAATTATTTCTGTAACTAAAGTGCGGGTGACTACAGATTTGTCAGATGCCAAGGTGTATTTGAGTATTTTTCCGACTGATAAAGGTGAAGCACTAATTCAAGGTATTATATCTAATACACCATTAATTAGACATGAGCTTGCACAACGAACTAGGCACCAGTTGCGTAGAATGCCAGTACTTTCTTTTTTCTTAGACGATTCATTAGATTATATTGAAAATATCGATCAATCATTGAGTGGTGATGTTGAAGATCCGATTAAAAATCCTGAAATTTTATCAAAAAGGAAAAAGAAATAAGTTGAAATTTCCCCTATACATAGCTAAACGATATTTATTTTCTAAAAGCAGTAATAATGCTATAAATATTATTACTGGTATTGCAACGGCCGGAGTTGTAGTAGGTACAATTGCACTGTTTATTGTGTTGTCTGTTTTTTCAGGATTAAAAGAATTTAGTTTAGGTTTTATTAAGGTTTCAGATCCTGACTTAAAAATAAGTGCAACTAAAGGAAAATCTTTTTTCTTTACAGATTCGATAGTAACTTTATTACAGGATGAAACGATTGCACATTACACCAAAGTAGTTGAAGAGAGAGCTTTTTTTAATTATAAAGAGAAATCACATATTGCGAGTATTAAAGGTGTAGATGCTAATTATTTATTGGTAAATAATATTGATACAGCTATTTATGTGGGTGATTGGTTAGATAAAGAGGCTTTTAATACCGTAGTTATTGGAGGTGGTGTATCATCAACACTGTCTTTAGGTACTTATGATTTTATTGAGTCTCTAAAAGTATATGTTCCAAAACCAGGTAAGGGTTATATTAGCAACCCTAAAACGGCATTTAATCAAATCAATTTACAACCAGTAGGTGTTTTTAGATTGACAGAAGAGCTAGATAATAAATACGTATTTTCTCATTTAGAGTTGGCTCAGAGTTTATTGAATTATAAACCCAATCAAATTTCTGCAATTGAATTGAAGTTGATTTCTAACAAAAATCAAGATGTAGTAATTGATAAATTGCAAATGGCTTTAGGTAACGATTTTAAAATTGAAACAAGAGCACAATTAAATTCCGTTTTTCATAAAATGCTAAATACTGAAAATTTGGTTTCGTATTTAATTTTTACTTTGATTTTAATTATCGCTTTATTTAATGTAATAGGAGCTATTGTCATGATGATTTTAGATAAAAGAGAGAACTTAAAAACACTATTCAGTCTTGGGGCTAGCATTCAGGAAATAAAAAAAATATTTATTTATCAAGGTTTTTTATTGACTTTTTTCGGATTGATTATCGGCTTAATTCTTTCTATTTCATTTGTTCTTTTACAGCAAAAATTTGGATTCATTATGATAACGCAATCCTTACCATACCCTGTAAAGTTTACCCTATTTAATGTTTTTGTTGTCTTTGTTACAATTTTAGCTTTAGGGTACTTGGCTGCATTAATTGCGAGTTCTAGAATATCTAATAAAATTATTCAGTAATAATTACCATTTAACCAAACTGATAATCACCAAATTTTTTAGCAACTTCATCAAAAGCAGCAAAAACTCCCTCAGCATCATCAGTAGTTACCATTTTGAGACGGTATTCTTTAAAATGAGGAATGCCTTTAAAATAATTGGTGTAATGCCTTCTGGTTTCAACAATACCTAAGCGTTCTCCTTTCCAATCGATTGCCATTTGTAAGTGCCTGCGTGCAGCTTCAATCCGTTCTGCCATTGTGGGAGGAGCAAGATGCTTTCCTGTTTTAAAATAGTGCTTTACCTCTCTAAAAAACCAAGGATTTCCAATAGTTGCTCTACCAATCATAGCACCATCTAATCCGTAGTCATCACGCATTTCTTTAGCTTTCTCAGGTGTGGTTATATCGCCATTACCAAAAACAGGAATGTGCATACGTTGGTTATTTTTCACTTCGGCAATAGGTTTCCAATCGGCATTACCTTTATACATTTGTGCTCTTGTACGTCCGTGAATAGCAATAGCTTTACAACCCACATCTTGTAAGCGTTCTGCCACTTCAACAATTTGGATAGAACTTGCATCCCAACCCAAACGTGTTTTTACCGTAATAGGAATATCTGTGTGTTTTACCATAGCTTCCGTTAAGGAAACCATCAAATCAATATCTTTTAAAATACCAGCACCTGCACCTTTTGAAACTACTTTTTTAACAGGACATCCAAAATTAATATCAATAATATCTGGTTTTGATTTTTCTACAATTTCGATGGTACGAAGCATAGAATCTAAATTAGCACCAAAAATTTGAATACCCACTGGGCGTTCTTTTTCGTAAATATCAAGCTTTATAGTGCTTTTGGCAGCATCACGAATCAATCCTTCACTAGAGATAAATTCTGTATAAACAACGTCAGCACCTTGTTCTTTACATAAGGCTCTGAATGGAGGGTCACTCACATCTTCCATAGGTGCTAAAAGCAATGGAAAATCAGGGAGTTCTATGTTGCCAATTTTAATCAACGTATTATTTTTTAAATAAGCAAGACCTGTTAGGTTT
>JAJRPL010000190.1 GCA_024280815.1 Bacteroidota bacterium | reverse complement strand
TGCCCAGAATCATCGAAATAGTATTTTACCTCAATATTTCGAAAAATAATATCTTCTCTTTTACAATATCAAATATGGCTTAATAGCCAAAATATTCAAATTGGTATAACTGATAATCAGCAGAGTATCTAGCAAAAAAAACAGAGCATTAAAATTAATGCTCTGTTTGAAAATATATTACAAAAATAGTCTCAAATACTTTTTTAATTAAAACCAGAGTTCTGAGTTAAAACATTAGTACTTTGATCTATTGCCTCTAATGGTATTGGCATCATTTCATGTTTATCTTCATATGAATTAGACTTTCCCGCAAAAGAAGTTATTACTCTAGCTTCATTTGTAAAATAATTATTCATAATAGCTGCACTATTTTCCCATCTTCTAACATCAAAAAAACGATGACCTTCCATTCCTAATTCTAAGCGGCGTTCCATACGCACCGCTTTTCTAGCCATTTCTTGACTTGAAAAAGCAGTATAAGGTTCTATTTGATAATTAGTAGATCCTTCTACATATGTCATATTCTTTGCTCTATTACGTACCATATTAACATAATTCAATGCCATTGCAAGATCTTCTGTTTCAACAGCAGCTTCAGCAGCCATCAACAATACATCTGCATAACGCATAATACTATAATTGATACCTGAACGTTGCTGACCCCAGCCACCAGTACCCATATTTTCTGAATCAGTGGCATAATAAATATTTTTCTTGGGTAAGTAAGGTCCTGAAATATCTTTAAAAGCTGCTCTAATCCAACTTTTTCCTGGGTCAATACCCCAACCGTTATACTCAATACCTCTACGACCAACCGTATAATCTAATCTAGGATCTAAAGATCCAGTATGCGGCGTAAAAGCTTCATCACTATTGATACCATAATCACTTTTTACATCCGTTTGATTAAAGGTGTCTAATAAAGGCAATCCATTTTGAGTTTGATATGCATTTACCAAATCCTGACTTGGTTGGTAAAAACCACAATACCATCCATTAGGACCTCCAAAATTAAGCGTACCTCCCCTATTTCCATTAAATGAACTACCACTATCGGCAGTAAATTGTATTGCAAATAGTGATTCTTTACTATTTTCTCCACCAAAACGGAAATTATCAACATACTCTTTTTGAAGTTCATATTTTTCGCTATTAATTACCTCGTTCAATAAGGTTAATGCTTCTGCCCACTTAGTCTGGTATAATTTTGTTTTTCCTAAGAATGCCTTAGCAGTCAATGTAGTAGGACGTCCTACTTGAGCTTGTTCTTCTGGAAGCATGTCAACAGCAGCTTGAAAATCGGCTTCAATTTTATCCCAAATAGGGCCTGTGTTTGGTTGTGTGTATTCTTCTGCTATATAGTTTTCAACAGAAATAAAAGGCACATTACCAAAAATCTTTTGCAACTCGAAATTAAAATATGCTCTTAAAAAACGAGCTTCACCTTCTTGCCTTGTCACATCAACACCTTGTAATCCACTCTCATTTAATCCTTTAATTTTAGCTAATACATTATTACATCTATTAACACCTGCAAAAAGAGCTTTCCATTTTCCTAAAAGATATGGATTAGAACTATCCCAATCATAAGTTTCTAAATTATACAATTGTTCTTGATCTGTATCGTTACTTCCTTTATGGGCATCATCAGCTATTACATCAAACCACCAGTTATCTCCTGTTTGAGACCAATCTGAACCACCATGCTTTCTGATACCATCTAATATAGAATAAGCCCCAATTAACAAGATATCAACACCTGTTTCACTTTGTAATATTTCATCACTTAATGCACCCACAGCTGGAGTATCACTAAAATCATCATTACATGCAAGTACTCCTACTAACAAAAATGACAACATATATATTATTTTATTTTTCATTTCTTTAAAATTTAATGTTAACACCTAAACTAATAACTTTTGATACTGGGAATAGATTTGAGTCAACTCCCAATGTTAAATTTCCTTTATTTGGATCTGAATCATAAACTTCAGGATCTAGACCATTATACCCTGTCAAGGTCATTAGGTTAGTACCCTGTAAATAGAAACGTAAAGACTCCATGCTTATTTTTTTAGATATAGCTTCAGGAAACGTATACCCTATTTGTAAATTCTTTAATCTAAAATAAGAACCATCTTCTACAAAATAAGAATTAGGATTTGTTTCATCTCCTTTAACTTTTGTAGATAAAGCAGATAAACTCGCTCCTGTATTATCAGACCTCCAAGCATCTAACACTCTTGTACTCCTATTATTATCCGGAAAAGTAGGAAAATCAGTATAAATTTTATTTTCATTATAAATATCGTTTCCTTGAGAACCTTGGAAAAACATTGCAATATCAAAACCTTTATAGTCAGCCCCTAAATTTAGTCCATAAGTAAAATCTGGGTGAGGAGAACCAATAAATGTTCTGTCAGCATTTGTAATTTCACCATCACCATCAACATCTCTATATATAAACCTACCTACAGCCTTATCTTTTTGCTCTGGTGCAGCATCAACTTCTGCTTGAGTTTGAAAAATACCAATAACATCTTTTCCATAAAAGTAAGAAATTGGTTGTCCTTCTTCCGTTCTTGTCATAGAACCCGTTCTATAACCAAACCCTGTTTGAAAAGCAGAAATCCAATCAGTCACTTCATTTTTATAGGCAGAAAGATTTGCTGATATATTATAACCAAAACCTGAGTCTGTTTTATTTGCATAACCAATACTAAAATCAAACCCTTTATTATTAACTGACCCTTTATTTACTAAAGGTGGTGTAGCATCTGGACCTGTAGTTGGCAAAAAGTTATTATCTCTAACGACTAGACCATCTGTAGTAATACTAAAATATTCGAATGATAAATTTAAAGCACTATCAAACATACTTAAATCAACACCAATATTGGTAGATTTACTTGTTTCCCATCGTAAGTTTTCATTTTTTGCTTTACTATACGTTGCTCCTTGAAGAACAGTAGACCCATCTAAAGCATAATATGAATACTGCTCTAAAAATTCAGTAATATTAATTGTTGGATTGTTTGCTGGTAAGGTTTGGTTTCCTAATTCTCCATAAGACGCTTTAAACTTTAATCTGCTTACCATAGCATCTTGCGGATAGAAATCTTCTTTACTTACATCCCAACCTAAACTAAACGAAGGGAAAATGTCGGATCTATTATCACCTTTAAAACGTGAAGATTTATCTCTACGCACAGTAGCTGTTACAAAATATTTACTGGCAAAATTATAATTAGCAGTTCCAAATAAAGAATATAATGTAGAAGTATTGTCAAACCCAAAATCTACAATTGGTGCTCCACCACCATTTGTTGGTAAATAAAAATCGGGGGTTTCAAATAAATAGTTTGACCTACTTAAACCATGCCCTTTATCATGATTTTTAACAGCTTCAACACCAACCAGTACATTTATATTATGATCTTCTATTGATGTATTGTATTGTAACGTATTTGTCCAAACCCAAGAATAATTTTCTATTGCAGCCTCTCCCAACTTATTGCCTTGTGACTCTGGAGATTCTGGGGTAGCTCCAGTAAAAATTCTATTATTTTTATTTATAATACTACCACCAAAAGAAGTTTTTGCAGTAAGCCCTTCGATCAATTCTATTGATAAATATACATCTCCAAAAACACTAAAATTACGCCCATAGTTATCTTTACTTCTATACAAGGCTGCAAAAGGATTTCCTGTATTTCCTAAACCATTAGAATTGTTATAAGCACCTGCAAAATTATCGACCTCATCATAAAGTGGTAATAAAGGATTAGCTCTCATTGCATTAATAACTTGATTACCCCCTGGCTTTGCTTTTCTAGAAAAGGAAGCATTAATATGCTCACCTATTTTAACTTTATCAGAAATTTTGAATTCAGAATTCATTCGAGTAGTTCCTCTCTTATACCCTGTACCATAAATCACACCATCACGATTTAAATAACCTACTGACATGAAATATTTACCTGTCTCAGTTCCATTTTCAAGAGAAACTCCTATATTTTGAGTTTTACCTACTTGTGTAATTTCATCAAACCAGTCAGTTCCGTTAGGTGCTACATCCATTCTTGGTAAAGGATCACCATTAGGTTTTGTTCCTAAAATTACACTTGGCACAACTGCTGTAGTTCCGTTACCATATTGTGCATGCTCTAAAGCTACTCCACTATTTGCATGACTTTGTGTTACCATATCTGCATGTTGCTGAGCATTCAATAAATCTGGAGGGTTAATGAGACTTGCCGCCCCTGTATACATATCAACAGATAACTTTGAAGTGTTCATATTGTAGCCACCACTTTTGGTAGTAATAATTACCACTCCATTAGAAGCTCTTGCACCATAGATAGCCGCTGCACCATCTTTTAGTACATTCATTTGATCAATGTCTGCAGGATTTATATTACTTAATATAGAAGCATCAACGGTTTGCACACCATCAATGATATATAAAGGATTACTATTATTTTGAGTACCAAAACCACGAATTACAATTTTTGGGGCATCACCTGGCCTACCGTTACTTACTACCGTTACACCAGAAACTCTACCTTGTAAAGCTTCTCCTGCATTTACCATCGGTGTTTTTACGGCTTCATCCATATCAACAGAGGCTACAGAACCTGTAATTTCACCTCTAACTTGCGAAGTATACCCCACAACTACAACCTCTTCGAGTTGATTGGCATCTTCTACTAATACTACATTAATTGTAGATTGACCTGCAACAGCAACTTCTTGGGTTACATAACCTACAAAACTTACTACTAATGTCGCTTCTGAATTGGCATCAACAGTATAATTACCGTCAAAATCAGTTGTGGTACCATTGGTTGTACCTTTTACAATAATTGTCGCTCCTGGTAAAGGACCGCTTTCATCTGATACTGTTCCTGAAACACTTTGGGCTTGAGTAAAACCATAAAGCATGACAAAACAGAGTATCAGTAAACTTCTAAATACATTGTTTTTCATAATTAAATTGAATTAGTTAATGATTTTCAAATATAACAAAATATTAATATAATTTTAACATTTTCTTAATTTACATACAGTCCAAATTACGAATAATAGTATTTTATAAAAAAAGAATCGCCAAACAACCTAAAAACATATATAAATAACGTTGATTTGAATATAAAAGGATGATGTTAAAATAAAGCACTTATAAACGATGAAGTGTCAGAAACAAGACCGATTCACTACAAGAACCAAAAGTCTTCAAGGTTCTTTTGTCTTGAATCTTAACTGCAAAAGTCCTGAATTTTTATATCACAACTTACAACAAGTACTAGGGAGCCCTATTGATTAACACCAATTCAAGAGAAACTAAACCTTAATAAATATGTTACGCTTATAAAGTATATAGCCCAACAACATATAAAAAGCTACCACAGTTAATGCATAACACATTGAAGCTAGTTTATCGATTGAAATAAAACTGGTATAAAATGTATGATAGAGCCAACTATGAACACTTTCTGTTTCATTAACCTGTATCATTCCGAAAACCTTAGACACAAAACTTGACATAAAATAAATAACAATGGCATTTGACCCTACATATTTAAAAATAGACCCAAATTTGAGTTGTTTTTCATCCATCAGATAATGTACAAACCCTAAAATTAAAGTAGCCCAACCTGCAGTTACCAACACAAAACTACTAGACCATAAAGCTTTGTTAATTGGAAACCAAATATTCCATAGATAACCTAAGACTAACATACCGATACCTAGAGCAGTTAAAACGCTTAGCTTACTCTTTTTATATGTACTTAACACTTTCCCAATTAACACACCTATAATAGAAGTAACAAGAGCCGGAAAAGTACTTAAAAACCCTTCAGGGTCATAATCGTCTTGCCAAGTATGTGTGCCAAATATTTTAAGATCTAAATAATTTGCCCAATTGTTTGGAGCTCTGTCAAATGTTGGAGCCTCTCCATTTAGCGGTACAAAACCCATGAATAACCAATACCCAATTAAAATAGTAATTCCAATACCTAGTAATGCTTTCCAGTTAACGTTTAAATTCAGCATAGCAACTATAAAAAACACAACACCTATACGTTGTAACACTCCTGGAAATCGAAGTTCACTAAAGGGTTTGAAAAAAGGAATATAAGGCAAAAACCATCCTAAAAACAAACCTAATCCTATAATTTTTAAGCTTCTAATGGCTATCTTTTTATAAACCTCACCGCTTTTGATTTTATTTTTATAGGCAAAATGAATCGAAATACCTACAATAAATAAAAAGAAAGGAAATACCAAATCTGTAGGTGTATACCCATGCCAATCTGCATGAGCTAAAGGTGGATAAATATGACTCCAAGTACCTGGCGTATTTACCAAAATCATGGCTGCAATAGTAAAGCCTCTTAATACATCTACAGATGCAATTCTTTTTGATTTCATTGTATATATTTAAAAATTGAAAAGTTGAACTATCTACAATATTAATCGCTACCTTATTACTTCTCACTATAATTATATCATTCAGCCCCGAAGTTTCGGGAGTAGTGAAGAATCTCAAAACATTGAAACAAATTAATTTACTAAAGAATTTATTACAAGAGATTCTTCGTCGTTCTTAAAGTCACTTCCCTTGAATGACATTCGTTTGTATTTATTACTACTTCTTCTTCAACCCCAATTTATGACCTGCGATGGCATAATATAAAATAAGGAAATAACAAGGGAGTAAAACCCAATAGCTCGATGTAGAAGCTTCGGCTAAAGCAGTTGCTTCACCAATTCCTTCAGATATCAACCCTGCTTGTTTCCTACCAACAAACTCTCCATATATTAAAGGTATTATCGCTCCACCAGAAATTGCCATAATTAACAATGCTGAAGCTGTTTCGGTAAATTTTCCCAAACCTTTTAGTGTAAGTGGCCACACTGCCGGCCAAACTAAAGCATTGGCAAATCCTAAGGCTGCAACAAATGCTACGGAAGTAAATCCAGTTGTATATATGATACAAAAAGTAAAAATTATTCCCAAAATAGCACTTATTTTCAGAGCAGCATCTTGTTTTAAATATTTAGGTATTAAAACAACACCTAATGCATAAGCACCTACCATTGCCATAAGTGTAAACATGGTGAAGAATTTTGCATCAGCAACTGAAATCCCTAAAGAAATACCATAGGCAATAATTGTATCTCCAGCAATGACTTCAACACCTACATAGGCAAATAATGTAATAACACCCAACCATAAATGTGGAAATTGAAATATACTGGTCTTTGCTATTTCTCCATCTTTTAGCTCCTCCAATGGTTCCGCTTCAACATGAGGCAAAGGTGCTTTTCTAATTAAAATTCCTAAAACAAATAACACAACAGCCATTACAATATAGGGAGTAACAACACTTGATGCCATTTCATTCAACAAAGCATCTTTTTCCGTTAAAGAAACCGAACTTAATTTCTCTTGAATACCATCAATACCTGATAATAAGATGGCACCAAAAATTAACGATCCTAAAGCTCCTGCTGTTTTATTTGCAATTCCCATGATAGCAATTCGTTTGGCTGCACTTTCAATAGGACCTAAAATAGTTATATATGGATTTGATGCTGTTTGTAGTAAGGTCATCCCCATACCTTGTATAAAAATTCCTAATAAAAATATCCAATAGGTTCTGGCTCCAGCAGCAGGTATAAATACTAATGCACCTAAACCCATAATTATTAAACCTAATGACATCCCTTTTTGGTAACCAATTTTATTTATAATTGAAGAGGCGGGTAAAGCCATAACAACAAAAGAAATATAGGAAGCAGATGCTACAAAAAGTGATTGAGTAGTTGTTAATTCATTAATAGTTTTCATAAAAGGAATTAGTGCTCCATTAATCCAAGTAACAAATCCGAAAATAAAAAATAACCCAGCAATTATAGCTATAGGTACTATCATACTCTTTTCTGAGGCGGTTTCTTTTATTTTTGACATAATTTACAGATTATAATTAGTGGTCTAATGTACTAAAATATGATATAGTATTCCTAAAAATTCTACAATTGACATCAAATAGAGGATGAACAGAATAAATAAACGCATATTAATCAAGATTATTCTCGCTTTAAAATAATTCGCTTGGTATGTTCTATATACTTTCTACCTATGGGTATTCTTTTTGTAGAAATCTCAATCAAATTTCCTTCAATACTTTTTACTTTATCTATCGCTATGGTGTAAGATCTATGGATTCTAATAAAATTTGAACTAGGCAATTCTTCAGTTATACTTGTTAGTGATTTGTGTACTAAATAATCACCTACAGTAGTAAAAAATTTGATATAATCTTTTAAACTTTCTATATAAAATATAGACTCAAAATTAATTTTAACCAACTTCTTATTTACTTTTAAAAACATATGAGAAGTATCGTCTGTTTTTATATTTCCTTTTTGTAAATGTATCAATTGTGTTATTTTATTAATTGATTTTAAAAATCGATTAAAAGGGATGGGTTTTACTAAATAATCTAAAACATCTAAAGCAAAACTATCAACCGCATATTCTCTATAAGCTGTAGTAATTACAATAGTTACATTTGAATCAAGGCTTTCAACAAACTCTAATCCGTTCATTTTAGACATATTTATGTCTAAAAACGCAACATCAATTGTATTTTCTTTAAGTATTGTTAACGCTTTTAATGGGTTTGTATAAGTGCCTAACAATTCAAAATTATCAAACTCTAACAAATATTTTTCAATAATCTTTATTGCTAAAGGTTCGTCATCTATGATAATACATTTAATCTTCATTTAAAGGAATTGTTAATTTAACAATGTATTTATTTTCGATACTAGTTATGCGTAACATAAACCCACCTAGGTATAGCAATTGCAATCTTCTTTTTACATTTTCAATTCCAATTCCTTGTTTGGCAACTACATTTGCTAAATTATTAAAATTATTTTCAACACAAAACAAAATACTATTTTCATTCTTTGTAAATGTTATATTTATTTTTAAGGCTTCATTATTCTTTGCCCCATGTTTAAAACAATTCTCAATAAATGGTAAGAAAATCAATGGAGGAACTGTTATTCCGTCAATATTCCCGTTGATACTTAATTCTACTTTTATTGTGTTTTCAAATCTTAACTTCTCTAATTCTATATAACTATGAATATAATTTATTTCTTTTGACAAGCTTATTTCAGATGCTTTTGCTTCATACAACACATATTGCATTATTTCAGACAATTTCAATATTGCGTCTGGTGCATTCTCAGATTTTTCTATAACTAAAGCATATAAGTTGTTTAATGTATTGAAAAAAAAATGGGGTTGAATTTGGGTCTTCAAAAAATCTAATTCAGTACGTAACTGTAATTTTTTTAAATTATCGTTTTTTCTTTTCTCAGTCACCCAATCAACCGTCAGTTTAATTGCTGATGTTAATGCTAGTACATAAACTTCACCTAATGTTACAGCTATGATGTGGTTAAAGGTATATGCTCTTTGAATCCCTTCAGCTTCTGGCCAAACATCTTTAGTAATAAATAAATAAATAAGACCTGTTCTAATAACATATACTAATGCTAACAACAATGAAAGGTAAACAAAAAATAACAGATACTTTTTTGTAAGAATAAATTTTGGTGTCAGAAAATAAATAGTAAAGTACGATAAAATAATATGCAGCGGAAACTCTACCAAATTTGACTTTAAAGAATACCAATAATCATCAAAATAACTCCCCCATCTTATTACATTAAAAAGAAAATATACTATCCAAAATATAAAATGGTATTTTGTCGGTATTTTATATGTTGTATTTTTAAGTGCTTGTAACAATTAGTATTTTAAAAATTAACAACAAACATATGCAAAATTAATACAAATCTAATCCCTTTAATTTGGTTATTCATTTGCATAATAGTGTTGTTAGTATAATTATTTTTTATCTGAGTATTTCTTCACTACTTTTATAAGCTAAAAAAAATCTTTTGAAAAAAAACATCACTTACAAAGCTCCAGGAAAATTTGAAGAAACTAGATTTGAAAAAATTCACAATGTGATTTTCGAAAATTCATCTATTGCTTCAATTATTGTTGCTCAAGAAATTGCTAAATTAATTAAAGATAAAATAAAAAAAAATAAAAAATGTGTATTAGGTCTAGCAACAGGTTCATCACCAATAAAAGTCTATGAAGAATTAGTTAGAATGCACCAAGAAGATGGTTTGAGTTTTTCTAATGTAATTACATTCAATTTAGATGAATACTACCCTATGGAGAAAGAAAACATGCAAAGTTATCACTACTTTATGCATGAGCACCTTTTTAATCATATTGATATTTTACCTGAAAATATCCATATTCCAAACGGTACTATTCCAAAAGAAGATGTGTATCAATATTGCATTGATTATGATATGCAAATTAAAAATGCCGGAGGTTTAGATTTTCAATTACTCGGTATTGGTAGAACGGGTCATGTTGGCTTTAATGAACCTGGATCACATTTAAATTCTGGTACAAGAAGCATTACATTAGACCATATTACCAGAGTTGATGCTGCTCCTGCATTTTTAGGCATAGACAATGTGCCCAGAAGAGCTATTACTATGGGAATTGGCACTATTCTAAATGCTAAAAGAATTGTATTGTTATCTTGGGGAATTAACAAGTCTCAAATCACTAAAGAGACGATAGAAGGTGAAATTTCTTCTGATGTTCCTGCTACTTACCTACAAACGCACAACAACACCACTTTTATACTTGACAATGAAGCAGCTTTAGATTTAACTAGGGTAAAAACACCTTGGTTGGTTAAATCGTGTATTTGGACCAAAGATTTAAAGCGAAAAGCTGTGGTTTGGTTAAGTGAAAAATTAAATAAATCAATTTTAAAACTAACAGATAAAGATTACAATAACAATGGTATGTCTGGTCTTTTAGTCGAAGAAGGAACAGCTTATGACTTGAACATT
>JAJRPL010000189.1 GCA_024280815.1 Bacteroidota bacterium | reverse complement strand
GAAGCAGAAGGAGCAAGGTATCGAGACGGTAAAGTCCATTGGATATCACCAAATAATCATGGAGGACATAATTGGCAGCCAATGTCTTATAATAAAGAAACAGGTTTAGTATATATTCCTGCTTCTCATAATTCGGGTGGGTATGTAAAATCTAAAGGTGCTGATGACCCTGAATCATTAGGAGCTGGTATTGGAGGAATGGTTACCTTGTCTGTTAAATTATATATACCTAATGTTTTTGACCCAAAAGCTCCACCACCAATGGTTGAAACAGGGAGGTTAGTTGCTTGGGATCCTATTGCTCAAAAAGAAGTTTGGGGTGTAGAACAACCAAGTCCATCAAACGGAGGATTATTAAGTACTACAACAGGTCTATTATTAGACGGTGATGCAGAAGGAATGTTTAATATAAGAGACGCCTCAACGGGTAAAGTATTAAAAAGTTTTGATTTACGCTCTGGTATTGTAGCACCACCAGTTACTTATATGGTAGATGGAGAACAATATGTTACTATACTAGTAGGTTGGGGAGGCGATTGGGCGAAACTGCATAAATATGTACCTCGAATTCATGATGAACAATTTATACGTTTAAGCTAGGAGGAACTGCTGAAATGCCTAAAAAATTACCACCAAATGAGCAACCATTGACAACATTAAGAGACGATGCATCAACTGAAGCCGTTGGAAAAGGTTGGAATGCATTTACACAATATTGTATTCATTGTCATCCAGCACCAGGTTCTGGTAGAGGATCTGTTCCTGACTTAGCAAGATCTACTGATGGTGTTTTTGATATGTATAATCAGATTATTTTAGAAGGTGCTTTTGCAAAAAAAGGGATGCCTAACTTAAAAGGTAAGATTACTGAACAACAAATTAAAGATATAAAAAGTTTCATTTTTTATTCATCTGACGTTTTAGGTAAAGGTATGCCTGTAAACGAATATTTAACCAACATTGCAAAAATGCAATATGAAGCAGATATGAAAGCAGCTGAAGCAGCTAAGAAAAAATAAAATTTTAAATATTATTTTGGATTGATATAGAAAAACTCAGCACAATAACAACAATACGCTGGGTTTTTCTTATCTTAAATTACAATTATCATACTAGATAAATCATGGATAGATTTATATATACAATCAGTTTATTATTATTAATAACTGCAAATTACGCTCAAGAAGTACGTACTCAAAAACATGCTGAAAATCATTTTGATGCAAAAGGAAATGAACCTTCAGAATATACCATAAAGAAATGGGAAGACTTAAAAAATACCATGCCTTTTGAAGATAAACAAGATTTTGAAGAACAAAAAAAGGGTTTATTGCCTCACCAAAATATAGACAAATTAGAGCTGATGCAGGGCATGTTGCTTGGAATATGGGTAGTTTTGACTTTTTGTTAAAAGGTAAAGATTATAAAAGTATACACCCCTCCTTACAAAGACAAGCTATACTTAATATGAATTATGGTTTGTATGAAGTAACTCCTGGAATTTATCAAGTAAGAGGTTTTGGTATTTCTAATATTAGTTTTATTAAAAGTAATACAGGTTGGATTGTTTTTGATCCGCTATCATCAAAAGAAACTGCAAAGGCAGCATTAGAATTTATAAATAAAAAATTAGGAAAACGTCCTGTTGTTGCAGTTGTTTATTCGCATTCTCATGCAGATCATTTTGGAGGTGTTCGAGGTGTTGTAGATGAAGCGGATGTACTTAATGGAAAAGTAAAAATTATTGCACCAGAAGGTTTTATGCATCATTCTATTGTAGAATGGGTACACTCTGGAAATGCAATTACGCGTAGAATGATTTATCAATATGGTTTTCTATTACCACCAAGTGAATATGGTTTTGTAGATCAGGCCATTGGTAAGATTGTTGAAAGAGGTAATTTAGGTTTAATTCCACCCACAGTAATTATTTCTAAAGATATAGAAGAAATGACTGTAGATGGTGTGAAAATGATTTTCCAAAACACTCCAGGAACTGAAGCACCTGCTGAAATGAACACCTATTTTCCTGATTTTAAAGCATTTTGGGCAGCAGAAAATATTACAGGAACCATCCATAATATTTATACGTTAAGAGGTGCATTGATAAGAGACGCATTGGCATGGTCTAAAGAAATTAACAAAGCATTATATCTTTTCGGACAAGATGCTGATGTTATGT
The DNA here is from genome assembly GCA_024280815.1 of Bacteroidota bacterium. Lineage (GTDB taxonomy): Bacteria > Bacteroidota > Bacteroidia > Flavobacteriales > Flavobacteriaceae > Aureibaculum. The sequence continues at coordinate 5,459 of JAJRPL010000189.1, read as the reverse complement.
TTGCCTCTCATAATTGGCCTCGTTGGGGAAATAAACGTATTCAAGAAGTAATGATAGATCAAAGAGATACTTACGGAAATCTTAATAATGGCGTGCTGCACTTAGCGAATAAAGGTGTAACTATTAACCAAGTTCACAATGTCTATAAAGTACCAACCTCAATACAAAATAAATGGCACACCCGTAGTTATCATGGGTCAGTAGAGCATAATAGTAGAGCGGTAATCAATAGATATTTAGGCTATTGGGATGCCAACCCTGCAACATTAATACCGCTTTCTCCTGAAGATTCTGCACCATTATATGTAGAGATGATGGGAGGAGCAACTCCAATTTTAAATAAAGGACAAGAGTTATATAATGATGGAAAATATCATCATGCTATAGAACTATTAAATAAATTAGTTTATGCTGAACCAAAAAATAAAAAAGCGAAAGATTTATTAGCTGATTGTTTTGAACAGATTGGTTATCAACAAGAAAGTCCAAGTCTTCGTAATAGCTTTTTAGCAGGGGCTTTTGAATTAAGAAATGGTATACCAAAAGGAGAAACGCCAACTGCTAAAGGACCAGATATGGCAAAAGCCATAACTACTCAGCTATGGTTAGAGTTTTTAGGTATAAAACTAGATAGTGAAAAAGCAAAAGATTTAAATTTTACCATGAACCTGATAACTCCAGATAACAATGAGAAATTTGTAGTTACTATGAGTAATGCTACTTTGTTATCCTTACAAGGATTTCAAGATAAAAACCCAGACCTTACCGTAACAGTAAACAGATCTGATTTATTAAAAGTAATTATGGGAATCAAAACCTTAGACGGCTTAATAACAGATGGAACTGCAAAAGCAATAGGTGATTCAAGTGTGATTAAAAAAATATTTGAAGCATTAGATACCTTCGAGTTAAAATTTGAAATTTTACCTGGAACGAAATAGAAAAGCAAAAGTTAATATTTTGAAAGTTCAAAAAAATATGTAGCTTTAGCAAAATAATCCTTTGAAAATTAGATATTTATAAAGTGAGTGATTTGATTTATTATTTTAAAATAAAACTATTTTATGAAAACAATTCAAAATTATCAGGATATTATAGCCATTGAAAAAGCAGGATTACCAGAATTTAAAAACTGTGCCTATGAGTATATTGTAGAGAATAGTAATAAATTTTCTGACCGTATAGCTTTTCATTATTTTAGTGATGGAGAAACATTTAATAAGCCACTTTCTTGGACCTATACTCAGTTTTTAGAAGAACTTAATCGTGTAGCAAATTTATTTAGAGGTTTGGGAGTACATCGTAAAGATGCCGTTAGTTATTTATTACCAAACGTTCCTGCTGCGGTTTTTACCATGATGGGAGGTCAGGTAGCTGGAATTGTGAACCCTATTAATCATATGTTGGAAGCACATCATACAAAAGAAATTATAGATGCCGTAGGCTCTAAAATTTTAATTGTATTGTCAAAAGAGACAAATCCCAACCTTTGGAATAAAACACTAGATATCATTAATGAAAGTAAATCTTTAGAAGTCGTTATTACTGTAAATGCTAATGATTTTGCATCTAATATCAACCCAGTTAAAAGAGAACCTTATGAAATTAACGGTGTGAAAATATTAGACTGGACTACAAGTCTGAATGAGCAAAGTAAAGAACTTTCTTTTCAGTTAGATATTGAACCAGAAGATATTGCAGGCTATTATCATACAGGAGGAACCACGGGTAGACCAAAAGTTGCACAGCACAGTCACTTAAATCAAATATTTAATGCTTATATGATAAATGTAATGATTGGCGGAACTGAAGGACATAAATCATTGTTTTGTGGATTGCCTTGGTTTCATGTTAATGGTATTGTCGCAACTGGAGTCAATGTGTTTATAAATGCACATACTCTTGTTTTAGGTACTGCTGCTGGTTATAAAGGAAATATGCTGATTCCTAATTTTTGGAAAATGATAGAACATTATCAAATATCTTTCTTTAGTTGTGTTCCAACAATTTTGCAATTTTTATTAACTGTACCAACAGAAGATGCAAATCTTGATTGTTTAGAATATGCTTTATGCGGAGCAGCACCGCTGTCAACCCAACTTTTTAATGATTTTGAAAGTCATTCGGGCGTTAAATTGCTAGAAGCATATGGTTTTACTGAAGGTACCTGTGCTGCTTCTGTAAACCCTTACGATGGAGAACGTAGAATAGGTTCTATAGGAATGCGACTTCCGTTCCATTATATGAAAGTGGTAATTTTAGATGATAACGAGAACTATTTAAGAGATGCAAAGCAGGGCGAGATTGGTATTGTAGTGGCAAGAGGAGCACATATTATTAAAGGCTATAAAGAAGAAATTCACAACAAAAATATTTGGGTTGATGATGGTATCCATAAATGGTATAATACTGGTGATATGGGAAAAGTTGATGAACAAGGGTATTTTTGGCTTACGGGAAGAAAAAAGGAGTTAATTATTAGAGGTGGTCATAATATTGACCCGAAATCTATTGAAGAACCATTAGCAAGGCATCCAGCTATTGCTGCCGTTGCTGCGGTAGGTAGACCTGATAAAAGAGTGGGGGAGTTGCCAGTAGCTTACGTACAACTAAAATCAGGAAAAGAAGCTACAGAGCAAGAATTAATAGATTATGGCAAACAAAACATAAAAGAAAGAGCAGCTCAACCTAAACGTATTTTTATAATTGATGAATTACCAGTTACTTCTGTAGGAAAGGTTTTTAAGCCTAAATTATCTGATAGACAAAAAATGGACATTTCTAAAATTGAATTAGAAGCTTTAGGTATTTTTAAGACCATAGCTTTAGAAGCAAAATTAACAAAAGATAAAGGGCGTGTAGTTTTTATAAAGGTAACATCAAAAGATGAAAAAGATTATAGTAATCTTATACAAAAAACACTTGGAGGATATACTTTTCCTTTTGAAATCATAAAATAAATAGCATGGCTAAAAAGAAACAAAAGAAAACAATTGCTGAAGAAGCAGCTAAAAATATTTTAGGACCTAATCCTGTTATTGGTTTAAACAAAAGTTCTATTATCAATTCCTTTAAAAGACTTGCTTTTAATAGTATTACAAAGCCAACAAAAACATTAAAGCATCAATTAAATTTTTTTAAAGAATTAACTGATATTGTTACTAATAAATCAGAATTAGCTCCAAGTATTCACGATAAACGTTTTAAAGATGTGGCCTGGCAAGAAAATGTTTTTCTTAAAAACTCTTTACAAGTTTATTTAGGTGCAGTAAAAGAACTAGATGATTGGATACAAGATTTAGAATTAGAAGAAATTGATGCTGATCGATCTAAGTTTGTGGTCTCATTATTCACAGAAGCATTGGCACCTTCAAATTGGATGATAAATCCCTCTGCATTAAAACATGCCGTTGAAACTGGAGGGAAAAGTTGGGTAAGAGGATTTAATAATCTGTTGAATGATTTGGTGTTAAATGGAGGAATGCCGAGTAAAGTTGATACCGATGGTTTTAAAGTAGTAGAGAATTTAGGCATTTCAGAAGGAGCAGTAGTACATAAAACTGAATTAATTGAAATGATTCAATATGTACCAACAACTAAAAAAGTATACAGGCGTCCTATTTTAATTGTACCTCCTCAAATTAATAAGTTTTATATAGCAGATCTTGCTCCTGGTCGAAGCTTAATAGAGTTTTTACTAAATCAAGGATATCAAGTATTTATTATTAGTTGGCGAAACCCTACAAAGAAACAACGCATGTGGGATTTAGAAACATATGTATCTGGTATAGAAGGATGTATTACTGCGGCAAAGGATATTTGTAATATCAAAAGTATTAATGTTTGGGGAGCATGTTCAGGTGGAATTACATTGTCAACTACATTAGCTTATTTAGCAGCCAAAAATGATACTTCTATTAATGCAGCAAGTTTTGTTGTATCTATGCTAGATGTAAGTGGTGTTCAAGACACTCCTGCTGGATTATTTGCTGATAAAGAATCAATAGAATTAGCTAGGGAAAAATCACATCGTGAAGGTGTTTTGAAAGGGAAAGATATGGCAATTGCATTTTCTTGGATGAGACCTAATGATTTAATTTGGAACTATTGGGTTAATAATTATTTACATGGAAATAAACCTCCAAAATATGATGTACTTTACTGGAATGATGACACGACAAATCTTCCGGCTAGTCTTCATAGTGATTTTTTAGATATGTTTAATGAAAATTATTTAACCAAAGATGGAGCAATTACTATAAATGATCGTCCTATAGATTTAAAAAAGGTGAATTGTGATATGTATTTTGTTGCAGGGCAAACCGATCACATTACACCATGGAAAATTTGTTACGAATCAATCAAAATATTTCAAACCAATTCAACTTTTATATTAGGAAATAAGGGACATATTCAAACTATTTTAAACCCACCAGGTAATACCAAGGGTAAATTTTATTGTAATGAAAAAGCAGATTGTTTAAAAATAGATTCAGAAGAATGGATGTCTGATGCTATTGAACAGGAGGGTTCATGGTGGTTTCACTTTGCTAAATGGCTAAAAACACGTTCTGATAAGCAAAAAAATGCTCCAAAAAAATTGGGTAATAAAAATTACAAACCATTGTATGAAGCTCCAGGGCAATATGTTTTTAACCAATAAAATTTCTTTAAACACAAAATAAATGCAATTAACATTAGATAGAAATATTGAAGTAAAAGATATGCATATTCATGGGCATAGAATTAGGGTTGCTATTAGACCAGGTTTAAACAAACAAATAAGTCCTTTACTAGTATTTAATGGAATTGGTGCTAACTGGGAAGTAATTATCTCTGTTTTTAAAACATTAAATAAAGATATTGAAATTATTACTTTTGATACGCCCGGGACAGGTTCTTCATCAACACCCATACTTCCGTATAGTATGAAGAGCCTAGCTCGAATTGCTAAAAAGATGTTGGCAAAATTAAATTATGAGTCTGTAAATATCTTAGGAATATCCTGGGGTGGTGGACTGGCACAACAGTTTGCATATATGTACCCAAATTATTGTAAGAAACTAATTTTAATTGCTACCTCTGCTGGGCCTTTAATGGTGCCTGCCAAACCATCTGTATTGGTGAAAATGGTTACTCCTATGCGTTATTGGAGTCCTAGATATATGAAAAGTATTGCCGGTAGTATTTATGGAGGTAGGTTTAGAAATAACCAAAAATTGGTAGCTGAGTTTACTAAAAAAATAAAACCTAATAATGCTTGGGGATACGTTCTTCAATTATCTGTAATTCCACGTTTTACAAGCCTTTTTTGGTTAAAAAAAATAAAGCAACCCACTTTAGTTATGGCTGGTGATGATGACCCTGTTATTCCGTTAATTAATGCTAAAATTTTGGCATCTAAAATCCCTAATGCTACGTTATCAATAATACATAAAGGCGGACACTTATTTTTATTT
>JAJRPL010000188.1 GCA_024280815.1 Bacteroidota bacterium | reverse complement strand
TTTCTATTGAAAATATTGTAAAAGAGGCTGTCCATAAAAAAAAATATGGCAAAGAAGACCTGATTCTTTTTGATGGTTTATGGCATAGTTTTAACCATCATTCTAATTTTTCTGGTCCAACCCCAGAATTAAATGTAAAAAATGAAAATGTAATAGAATTTTATGATGCAATAAAAACCTCAACACACCTATTTATCACTTTAGGTTCTGCTTGGGTATATAAATATTTAAAAACAAATACTATCGTTGCTAATTGTCATAAAATCCCGCAAAATGAATTTAGAAAAGATTTACTTTCTATTACTGAAATTGAAAGTAGTTTACAAAATACAATCAATCTAATAAAAAGTATAAACCCTGGTGTTTCAATACTGTTTACTGTAAGCCCTGTCAGGCATTTAAAAGATGGGTTTATTGAAAATCAGCAAAGTAAATCTCATTTAATTGCTGCAATTCACAATATAGTAAAAGAGCAAAATGCATTCTATTTTCCTGCTTATGAAATTGTAATGGATGAATTGCGTGATTATCGCTTTTATAATGAAGATATGATTCACCCAAATCAAACTGCAATCGATTATATTTGGGAAAAACTTACTGAAGTATGGATGTCTGACAACACCATTCAAACTATGGATGAAATAAACTCTATTCAGAAAGGTTTAGCACACAAACCCTTTTTTGTAAATAGTAAAAAACATCAAGAATTTTTAAACAACTTAGCAACTAAAATTAAAAAACTTCAATTAAAATTTCCTGAAATACGTTTTTAAAAACCTCCAAAAAAAAGGGGAGCTATTCGCTTCCCTTTTTTAATTTTTTCTTCAGCTGAAATTTAAAAAATGACCTCACTTCAATTCCAACTACAATCGAGGTTGGATAAATCTCTTTTAAATTACTAGAGATTCTTCACTCCTCTCGTTCCTCATTTTGTTCTGAATGACATCAAGCTATTAAACTGAACTCAACAATTAAGCTACATTTTGCCAAGCACCACCATTTACAGCATCAATTCCGGCATTTTTCAAATATGAAATTGCAGAACCTGCTCTACCTCCACTTCTACATACAACCACAACTGGCTTATTCCAAGACTTAATTTTATCTATATTTTGTTGTACTTCATTTAATGTTATTAATTTAGAGCCTTTAGCGTGTCCTTCAGCCCATTCAGCCGAGGTTCTAACATCTAATATTACCGCTCCTTTTTCTAAATACTCTTTCACAGTTTCAGTATTACTTCCACCACCAAAAAAATTGAATAATCCCATATCTAAAATTTATTTATAATTATTTGCTGCAAATTTAACAAATATTCATCCTTATGAATTGTAACCCAAGTTACATTCCTTATTTTTTATTCAAAAAATCTAATGTCAAATTCACAAATGTTGTCACTCCTAATTTTAGTCCACTTTCATCAATAAAAAAATCTGGTGTATGATGTGAAGCTGCATCTTCTGGCTTAACATCTAAAGGTTTTCCTCCTAAGAAAAAATATAGCCCAGGTACTTCTTTTTGAAAATATGAAAAATCTTCAGCACCTGTAACAGCATCAATTAAATGAACATTTTCTTTTCCTGCAGATTTTTGTAAAGAGGGTAGCATTTTAGCTGTTAATTTCAAATCATTATATGTAATAGGTAAACCTTCGTTAATATCTATCACAGCATCACCTCCAAAAGCTTTAGCAATAGCAGGTACACGTTTTAACATTTCAGCATTCAATTTCTTTTGCATATCATAATCTAAGGTTCTAATAGTACCAATCATTTCAACTTCTTCTGGTATAATATTACTTCTAATCCCTCCTCTTATCAAACCAACGGTAATAACCGCTGCTTCTTTGGTAAGTTCAGTATCTCTACTAATTATGGTTTGCAATCCGTTAATGATTTGTGAAGAAATAACGATTGGATCTACACCTCCCCAAGGTCTAGAACCGTGTGTTTGTTTACCTTTGACTTTTATTTTAAAGGTTTGAGAAGCTGCCATTGTACCGCCTGGCTTATAGGTAATGGTTCCAACATTTGTACCTGCCCAAATGTGCAATCCGAAAATAGCATCAACAGTTGGATTTTTTAAAACCCCTTCTTCAACCATCATTTTAGCACCACCGTTTTCTCCTTCAGGCGTACCTTCTTCGGCAGGTTGAAAAATAAATTTTACAGTACCTTTTATTTCGTTTTTTAGTTTTGACAACACTTCTGCTGTACCCATTAAGATAGCAATATGTGTATCATGACCACAAGCATGCATCACACCTGTATCAATACCATTATATTTACTTTTGACTTTTGAAGCAAAAGGAACTGACGTTCTTTCTGTAACTGGCAAGCCGTCAATATCTGCACGTAAAGCGACAACAGGGCCGGGTTTACTTCCTTTGAGAATAGCAACAACACCTGTATGAGCAATACCTGTTTGTACATCTAAGCCAAGTGATTTTAAATGTTTAGCTATTTTTTTAGAAGTATTAAATTCTCTATTAGATAATTCTGGGTTTTCATGAAAGTGTCTTCGCCATTCAATGACTTTTGATTCAACGTCATTTACCAGTTTATCAATTTTTTTACTCTGAGCATTAATTCCTATTGATAAAAGGAACAAAAATAATAAGGTTAATTTCCGCATAAGTTATATGTTTAAAGATAGATTTATGTAAAACTACTAAATAAATTCCTTAAAAAGCCTGTATCTCTATTGAAACCTTTTTATTATATCATAAAATTTAATGATAATGATTTTCTATAATTAATTTAATAATCCGAAATTTTAGCAAATTCGTAAATGTTTTAAAAAGAAAAGATTACATCCTTTAAAATATTGATAGTTTAATCAAAAAAAAGTATTTTTACACTCATTATTATAATTATAAAACAATAAATACTATGGCAAAAATAAAACTAGAATACATTTGGTTAGATGGGTACACACCTACTCAAAATTTGAGAAGTAAAACCAAAGTAGAAGAGCACGAAAACTTTAAAGGTACATTAGACGAACTAAAGAATTGGTCTTTTGATGGTTCATCTACCAAACAAGCTGAAGGAGGATCTTCTGACTGTGTATTAAAGCCAGTTGCTATTTACCCTGACCCTGCGAGAAGAAACGGATATTTAGTAATGACCGAAGTATTAAATACTGACGGAACTCCGCACCCATCAAACGGTAGAGCTACTATTGATGATGACGATGCTGATTTTTGGTTTGGTTTTGAGCAAGAATATTTTTTGATGGATTCTAAAACACAATTACCTTTAGGTTTTCCTATCGGAGGTTATCCTGGACCACAAGGTATGTACTACTGCTCTGTTGGTGGTAAAAATACTTGGGGTAGAGATATTGTTGAAGAGCATGCTGATTTATGTATTGATGCGGGTTTAAATTTTGAAGGAATTAATCAAGAAGTTGCAGCTGGACAATGGGAATTTCAATTGTTTGCAAAAGGAGCTAAAAAAGCAGGTGATGAAATATGGATAGCTAGATATTTATTAGATCGTCTTACAGAAAAACATCATTATTATATAGAGTATCATCCTAAACCAATAAAAGGAGATTGGAATGGATCTGGTATGCACGCCAACTTTTCTAATACATTATTAAGAACATGTGGTTCAAAAGAAAC
>JAJRPL010000187.1 GCA_024280815.1 Bacteroidota bacterium | reverse complement strand
TCTAAAATGGGCTTTGATAAAGATGGTAAAATAGTGGCTCACCTTACGGATGAATTCTGTTCTATGGGAGCCTATCTTTCTACCTTTGCACCAGCAGTACCTACCTATTTACACGGTACTTTGTTTCAAGGATTATATACCACACCATTAATACACTTAAACGTAACCGCACCTTTTACACATACAGTTGCTGTTGATGCGTATCGTGGTGCAGGTAGACCAGAAGCGACCTATTTAATAGAACGTTTGGTGTCGAAAGCTGCCAAAGAAATGAACATGGATCCTGCGGAGTTGCGTTATAAAAACTTTATTCCACCATTTGATGGTGTAGAACAACCAGGGTATCAAACACAAGTAGCCTTACAATATGATAGTGGTAATTATGCACCAACATTAGATCAAGCCTTAAAAACTATAGGTTATGATGATTTCCGTAAAAAGCAAGCAGAAGCTCGTAAAAATGGAAAGTTATTAGGTATAGGAATCTCAACTTGGATAGAAGGTTGTGGTATCGCACCATCAGCCGTAGTAGGAGCTTTAGGTGCTCGTGCTGGTTTGTATGAAGTGGGTCATGTACGTGTGCAACCTACTGGGAAAGTTTCAGTTTATACAGGAGCTCATTCTCACGGTCAAGGGCACGAAACTGTTTTTGCTCAGTTTGTAGCAGATCATTTAGGAATCCCGATGGACGATGTAGAAATTGTTCATGGAGATACCGAGCAGGTAGCCTTCGGAATGGGAACTTATGGTTCGCGTAGTTTATCTGTAGGTGGCTCTGCCATTATAAAAAGTATAGAAAAAGTACTGGAAAAAGGTGCCAAAATTGCCGCTCATAAATTAGAAGCTTCTGTAGAAGATCTAGAATATGCTGAAGGTAAATGGACCGTAAAAGGAACCGATAAATCTATTGCTTTTGGCGATGTTTCGTTAACGGCTTATGTACCGCATGATTATCCAGAAGGCTTAGAGCCAGGCTTAGATTTCTCAAGTTTTTACGATCCTGCAAACTTTACATTCCCCTTCGGAACACATATTTGTACCGTTGAGGTTTGTCAAGAGACAGGTAAAGTGAAAATAGATCGTTTTGTAACGGTTGATGATGTGGGTAATATTATGAACCCGATGATTGTTGACGGTCAAATTCAAGGTGGTGTTGTTCAGGGCATCGGACAAGCATTGCTAGAAGAGGTTGTTTACGATGATGCAGGGCAAATGATTACAGGTTCGTATATGGATTATGCCATGCCTAGAGCTGATGATGTACCTATGATAGAAACTGGAAATACCGTAACACCTTGTCCTCATAATCCGTTAGGAGCAAAAGGAGCAGGTGAAGCCGGAGCTATTGGCTCAACGCCAGCGGTTGTAAGTGCTGTAGTTGATGCTTTGGCACATTTGGGTGTAACCGATATACAAATGCCATTAACGCCACAACGCGTTTGGAAAGCAATGCAAAACTGAGTTTAAGATTTTAGACACAAGAGTCAAGAGTCAAGAAACAAGACAATAATGAGTAGACATAATTTTAAGAAACTTAAAATATGGGAAGAGGGTATGAATATCGTTGATGAAACTTATATGATTATTAAAAAGTTTCCTGATTTCGAAAGGTATAACCTGATTTCTCAATTGGTTCGGTGTGCAGTCTCCATTCCGTCGAATATTTCAGAAGGAACAAGTAAATCAACTGATAAACATTTTAACAAATATATCGAGGATAGCTTAGGTTCGGCTTTTGAATGGGAAACTCAACTAATTGTGGCATATCGCCAAAAGTATATTAACGAAGAGAAATTTAACATATTGGAGAATAGAACACAGCAATTGCAACGAATGATTTCAGGATTTCAAGGAGGTCTAAATCTCTAGTCTTGATTCTTGTCTCTTGATTCTAACCTGCTCATTAAAATTGATTAAAGTTTAGAATAACCAATTGATTTGAAAAGAATTAATAATAATAAAAACAAAATAATATGATACCATCAAAATTTGATTTTATAAAAGTATCTTCTGTAAGTGAAGCTGTTAGTTTGCTTGATAAACACGGGTACGATGCTAAAATTTTATCAGGAGGACATAGCTTGATTCCTGCCATGAAATTACGATTAAACAGACCAGAACTACTCATTGATATTAGCGGAATTGCTGATATGAACAGTATTACCGAAGACGGAGACGAAATTGTAGTGGGTGCAAACTGTACTCATAAAGCAATTTTAAACTCTGATTTGGTAAACAGTAAAGTAAATATACTAGCACAAACAGCCAAAACTATTGGCGATATACAAGTCCGCAATAGAGGAACTATTGGCGGAAGCTTGGCACATTCTGATCCTTCTGCAGATTATCCTGCTACTGTTTTGGCTTGTGATGCCAAGATTGAAGTAGAAGGTAAAGGAGGAAAACGTAGTATAGCTGCAGCCGACTTTTTTGAAGGAATTTTTACCACAGCCTTAGCCGATGATGAAATTATTACTGCGGTACGATTTCCGAAAGTAGCCCATGGTAATTATCAAAAATTTTACCAATCTGCTTCTCGCTTTGCGGTGGTAGGTGTTGCTACCGTAAAAGAGGGTAATGCAGTTAAAGTAGGTGTAACAGGTGTGTCAGACACACCGTATAGAGCCTCAGCTGTAGAAAGTGCCTATACGGGCAATAGCGATGCAGCTTCGCATGCTGTTGACGGTGTAGAAGTAATGACCGACCATTTTGCTGACGAGGAATACCGTTCGCATTTAGCTAAAGTCTATGTTAAAAAAGGACTGGAAGCCTAGTTGTAAAACATATTTTAATAAAAGCCTTGATAAATTGTCAAGGTTTTTTTTTGTTATATTTGTGGTAGTAGGTATTGGGTATATCAACAATGTTGTTATACTGATGTTAACTATAATATGACTAAATAAAAAAATGAAATATCTAATAATCTTATTATTCAGTATTCTGATTTTTTCTTGTCAGACTAAAGTAGGTAAGCATAATAATATAGATGGGATAAATATTGACAAACTATTTAAAAAAAAGTTTGAACACAGTTTAATTTCACGTGGAAATAACTTTCCTAATTTTCGTTACTCAAAAGATAGTATGGATTTATTTCTAATTGCTTTACACGAAAATATCCCTATTGCTGATTTTAAAAAAAAGACAAATTTTTCAACTGAAAGAATTAAGAAAATTGAAAAGTTATTAATAAGCAAAAATTGGCTTCATTATGTAGATGGAAAACCAAAACCAGCTATTTTTATTGCAACAGAAAAAGACGGAGAAAAACTTTTTAATAGTTCAATACCGATAGCCAATAAAATTGTCGAAAAAATACAAAATGAGTTACCCAAAATAAAGAAGAAATTTAGTAAAACTGAAATTTCCGAAACACAAGATTTTGAAAAATGGTCTTTTTTGATATTAAGTAATGTACTTCTTGACTCGTGGCAGATTGATAATGTAGAAAAAGAGTATTTACATAAAGAGAAAAGACCCGAAAGGCACGGAAAAAACTATTATTACAGCATAATGGAAAATAGCGAAAAAAACCGTGAAACTTTTGGAATTTACGGAAATCAATATGAGGAAAAGGACGGAAAAGAAATAAGTATTTATGGAAATAGCAGAATTGGAATAACAAACGTATCTACTGAAAATATAATATCTTCTTCCGACAATGAAATCTTTACTGAAATTGCAAATGATTTTAAGCCAAAACTGATGAAAATTCTAACCGAAAATAGTTACTACTTTCACAAGAAACACTATGATTTAGATTATCTAAACGAAATATCATTTGAAGAGTTTTTTATTTGGTGGTATCATTTTATGTATACCAAGGCTACGGATATTATGAATACTAAAGGGATGTTAAAAATACCAAAAAATGGAAATTTTGAATATGAACTAAGTGAATAATACGGAAAAAAACAATAAAGTTTTTTGATCTCTTGCTAATGCAAGCGTCTCATGTTAGTGCGAGCGTCACGCTCGTATTATATTATGCCCCACAAATACTGAGAATATAAAATTATAAAAAGAGATTCTTCGCTACGTTTCCCTTCGCTCTGAATGACATTTCGTTGTCATTCAAAAGGAGGTACTCCCGAGGCTTTTGGAAAAGAATCTCAAATGAATAACATAATAATGTCAAACCAAACAAAAACCTCAAACAGTATAAAATTTCAGTTGGGAATTTCTGCACTTATTGTTATTGGAGTAGGTTTACTCTATGGTTTTAACCCAAGTAAATTCATGCCTTTGGTTTTTAATTTTAATGTGGAGTCGTTGGAATTAAAAAATATGCTAAGAGCAATCATGGGCTTATATCTAGGTTTTGGAATCTATTGGGTTGTAGGTATTGTAAAACCGCCGCAATGGCGGAGAGCTACGCTAGTCAACGTTATTTTTATGGGAGGCTTAGCGTTTGGTAGAATTATAAGTACAGTAGTTGATGGGGCTTCTGAACAATTTACAACAGGTCTGGTCTTGGAAGTGATATTGATGGTCTGGGGAATGTGGAATTTAAAAACAAAAAAGGCCTAAAAAATAAATTCTAGACCTTTTTAATCAACTTAATATTATATTTTA
>JAJRPL010000186.1 GCA_024280815.1 Bacteroidota bacterium | reverse complement strand
GATAGTTTTCTCTTGTGCAAATGTAAATTGCACTACAAACGCTAGTAATAGCGTTAAAATTCTAGTAAATCTTTTTTTCATGTTTGTATATATTTGAATTAATTGTGGCAAAAATGCTAAAATTATGTTAATAAAACAATTTTTTTAACTTAAAATACTAATAAAGTAAAGTGGTATATATGCCATCCCAATTCTTAGGGTAATTTTTAGTTTAAATTAAGTTCAGATCAGTTTATTAATTTATTCTATATAAATTGGCTGCTAAAATTATTAAGGAAATCATTTTTAAGCTTGTTCTAGTGTACTTGTTTTTTAATTAAAAAAACTCAAACCTTAATATAATTTCTTATATTCGCTAAAACTCGATATAAAAACCGAAGAAAAGGTTGTAATATATATGTGAAGCAATATTTAAATTTTTTTAAACAACATTAAGTTTCTAAAATATATATTATTTAATATATCTAACTCACGCTTTATTACTTACTTATAAATATAATACTATGAAAACAATAATTAAATTTTTTTTCTTAATCAATTCAATAGTATTTTATTCACAAGGGTATACAGGTGCTTTAGAAATTAATGGAAGTCAAACACTTACTCAAACTAACATTATGAGAAACAAGTTTGAAAACAAAAAAAATATAATTGGCTCTGTATATTTAGATAAAGAATATAAATCTGCAACAATTACTGCAAAAAATGATGACATTATAACATTAAAAGTGAGGTTTAATACTTTTACTCATGAATTTGAGATACTTAAAAATAATACAATTTTAGCTTTAAAACACAGTATAGTAAAAAAAGTAATATTTGATAGTAAGGTGTTCAAACCTATTTTAGATGAAAATTCCAAACCTATTTTTGCAATAGAATTAGCTAGAGGAAAGCTTAGTTTATTTAAAAAATTTAAAGTTATTATTAAAAAAGGAAAAATTATACCTGGTATTCAAACAGAAGACCCTAAAGATAGAATAGTTATAAGAGAGTTATATTTAGTTAATAATAGTTCTGAAGATTTATTTTCTTTACTGAAATTAAAAAAGAAGTATATTTTAAGTGCTATAAATAATAATTCTGAAGTTATAAACTTCAGTAAAAAGAATAAGTTATCGTACACTAAGGAAGAAGACGTTATTAAAATGTTTAATTTTTATAATTTATAATTATTTATAAAAATTAAGTATAAAAAACATCCGCCACTGGCGGATGTTTTTATTTATATAAATATATTTTTGTATTTTAATTATTTACAGGTGTTTTGCTAAACAAATCTGGAAGTGGTGAAGGTGTATTTGGATTACTATCAACTTCCGATTGAGGATACAAGAAACGTTGAGGTATTACAGTGCCAGCTTTTGCGGGTACATTTAATATATTATTTGTTCTTCTAATATCATGAAAGGGTTGTAATTGACCAAATAAAGTAATATACTTTTCTTCAATAATTTCTTTCAATAAAGTCTCTCCAGAAGATGTTGTAGCAGGAATGCTGCATTATATTGAGCAGCTAAGGCTGTTCTAACAGCATTAAAAGCTGTTCTTGCCCCAGGATCATCACCTGTTCTTTGTGCGGCTTCAGCTTCAATTAGCTTAACTTCTTCAAACGATAGTATAGGGAATGAAGAGGTTTGAGCAAAAACACCTGTTTCAGTTACATTAGGATCATCACCGTCAAAATAATAAGCATGTCTAGCAGCTTCACCTGGAGTGGCTAATAGTCTAGAAAAAGTGGCATTGTTTACATCAATTAATTGTTCTAAATAAGAACCGGTAGCACCTAAATAACCTTCTCTTTCATCTACCATAAATTGGTAATATAAATTTCTGTTTTCAGGGGCATCACCAGGATGTAAAGAAACTAAACTTCCTGCAGGTGAGCTAATACCAAGTTTTGCATAAGTTAATGCATTTGCATAGTCTTTAGCAATTAAATAGTATCTAGCTTTTAATGAATTTCCAATTTCTGCCCATGTGGCAGCACTTGATAACCTGTTACCAGCATATAAAGAAGCAGGTTCGTCTTCAACATTTGTAATACCTTCATCTAATAAAGCCTGAACACCGGCTAAAACACTCGCTTGACTGTCATAAGCAGGGGTGTAAAATTCATCAGCATTATTAACTTCAGTAAATGGAATATCACCAAATAAAGTTGCTAATTCACCATAAATAACTGCTTCAATAATCTGGGCAACTCCTGCTAATTTAGTATTACCAGCTTCTAAAGCTAGTTTTTTAGACAATTGAGCTTGAGAGATACCATATATATAAGAATCTTCCCAAATATCATTAAATCTACTAGCGGTAATAGAATATTGTTCTATAGTTAGATATTGTCTATCCTCTCCAGAAAATTGATTCATAAAAATTCCTGCAACTCTAGCTTCATTACCTTCCGCTAATTGCATCCATCCTAATTGAGCTTGCCCTATGATTAATTCAGGGGCTGATGAGCCAAAATTATTAGGATCATCGTTT
Source organism: Bacteroidota bacterium (assembly GCA_024280815.1). GTDB lineage: Bacteria > Bacteroidota > Bacteroidia > Flavobacteriales > Flavobacteriaceae > Aureibaculum. The sequence continues at coordinate 3,399 of JAJRPL010000186.1, read as the reverse complement.
ATTCCTTCGGTATAGCTTTCACAAGAAAATGTAAAAACTGCCAAAGTTGTTAATACTATTAAATATTTTATTTTTTTCATTTTTATATATTTTTAAAATGAGATTCTTAATGTGGTAATAAATGATTTTGTACCTGGATTACTGAAATATTCTAATCCACGCCCTTTTGAAGCACCAGTTAAATTATTATCAGGATCAAATCCTTCAATATTTGTCCATAAAGCAAGATTTCTTCCTGTTACCCCTATTTGAATATTTTCAATACCTAACTTTGAAGTAGCATTTTTTGGTAAGCTATAAGTTAGTGAAACCTCTATTAATCGTGTCCATGAAGCATCTTCAATGAAAATTTCAGAAACATCTCCAAATCCACCACCATTACTTGTCCACCAACCATAGTCAACAGCTACCGGTCCTCCACCAAAATCAGCTTCATAACCTCTAAAAGAAGTTCCAGCAGGTATTGTACTCCCTTCAGCATTTAATAAATCTTGTGAGGCAATGGTTTCAATAGCGGTTTCAGAATGTATACCAAAAAAGTTAAGTACACCTCTAGTACCGTTCCAAACATCATTACCTTGTGTGGTTTCTAACATAGCAGAAAGTGTTATGCCTTTGAAAGTTATGTTAGTTCCAAAACCACCTCTCCAATCAGGGTTAGGGTCACCAACAAATTCTTTTGTAGCAGCAGCATTAGGAAAACCTAAGTCATTTAATACAAATTTGCCATTTGCATCTCTTTCATATACACCACCTCTTAACACAGCAAATGGCTGACCTTCGGCAACACCAGAAGAAGTACTTGAGAAACCGTTTAGAGTGTAATAATCACTTCCAGACATGTCAGTAACTAAGTTTTCGTTTGCTGTATAACTGATATTCATATTCCATTTGAAATTTTCAGTATTTACAATTTTAGCTGTTAAGTCTAATTCTATACCCTTATTTGTAATGGTTGCAGCATTTCTTAATTAAGATGCAAATCCGATAGAAGCTGGTGTAGGTAATTGTAATACAACATCTTCAGAAGTTCTATCATAATAAGTTGCAGATAAACTCAAAGCATTATTAAAGAAACGAGTATCAAAACCTACTTCATATTCTTTAATTCGTTCAATGGTCAAATCAGGGTTTCCTCTTTGACGACTTCTAGTTAATGGATTACCATATAACGAACCGTCAAAACCATCACCCCAACCAGACCGAATACCACCAGTAGTAATAACTGTTCTAGTATTATAAGGAGTTGGCTCAATACCAACTTCACCATAAGAAGCTCTTAATTTACCAAATGAAATAACTTTTGAATCATTTAGGTGTTTTGTGAAATTCCACCCAACAGATGCACTAGGATAAAACACTAAGCCTGTATTAATAGTAGAAACATATTCACCTCTACCTGTAAGTTCAACCATAAACTGATCCCATAAATCAAAATTCACCAAAGCAAATACACCTGATTTTCTTGTCTTTTGAATAAAATCAGATGGGTTAGAATTTGTAGATACAGCATTTCCTAGATTTAAAAATACTTCATCAGGGTTGGTAAAAGAAGTTTCTTCACCACTCAACCTTTTATAAGTATTTTCAAATAATTGTATACCCGTAGTAAAATTAAGCCCGAAATTATCACTTACATCATAATTACCATTTACAAATAAATTGTAATTTTGATTCTTTTCTGTGATACGATCTTCTCTAAATAAACCTTGACTACCATCACCTGCAGAACCAGCAGGCCAATAGTTAATTCTATTGTCTTGATAATAATCTAAACTATAACGACCTGTTAAAGAAAGAGCACTTGTTAATTTATAAACAATCTCAGGTGCAACAATAAAACGATCAACTTCATTTAAGTTTTTTTGTTGATTTAATGTCCATAGAGGGTTGTTATAAGTTGGTGCACTATATTGAAATGTACCAGCTGCTGCATCAAAAGTTCTAGAAGAACCTAAATATCTTCTATAACTTCTATGAGAGTTAGGTGTTGGTATTCCAGAAGCACTGAAGTTTGTACCTTTGTAATCTCTAATGTCAAAATCAGGAGATGTTCGTAAATAGCCTAAATACAATCCATTTAAATTTGACCCAGTTTGTACTCTGTTAGAACTAATATCCACATAAGTAGTTGATAATTTAAACGTAAGTTTCTTTGAGAAATCTGTATCGCTATTCAATCTTATACTTGTTCTTTTATAATCAGAAGCACCTCTATAGATACCATCTTGATTTAAATTAGATAAACTTACAAAGGTTCTATTATTATCACCAGCATAGCTAAAACTTACATTGTTATCATAAGAATAACCATCTTTAAAAACCGCATCTCTATTGATTTGATTGTAGGTTTCTTTTGAATTTTTTTGAGTAATAGGGTAATATTTAGTTCCGTTATCTGCTTCAAAATATTGACCAGTAGTATCTACCTCATCTGCACCACCAGCTCTAGTTGATATTTTTGAACCATAAGAAGTAGAAGCTGTTGGCCAATCTATACCAGTATAACCATCTAGACCAAACCAAGCATTAGGAAAACCCTGACCGTACTCTTCTTGTTTACTCCATTCCCTGTTAATTTGGTCAATAGATAATGAAGATTTTACATTCACTTGCCATTTTTTACCCCCTTTACTACCTCTTTTTGTTTTAATTACTAAAACACCATTAGCAGCACCAGTACCATATATTGCAGCAGCAGAAGCTCCTTTTAATACAGATACAGATTCAATATCTTCAGGGTTAATGTCATTTAAACGTGATTGTTGAACAACACCTCCTGTTCCACCACCAATGGCAGAATTAGAAACTATAGCACCATCAATTACAATTAAAGGGCTATTATCACCTAAAATAGTGTTTTGACCACGAATTTGAATATAAGCACCAGCTCCAGGGTCACCAGAGTTTCTTGTGATGTTTACACCTGAGGTTTTACCAGATAAACTCTGTAAAACACCTGGTTCACCAGATTTTTGTAGTTGATCTACCTTTACGATAGAAGTTGAACTTAAATCATCATCTTTCTTTTTTTCAAGACCTAAAGCAGTTACAATAACTTCTTCTAGTACATTGTCAGAAGCCAGTACTACATTAATTGTAGCATTTTTACCTACAGTTGCTTCTTTAGTAGTCATACCAATAAAACTATACACAAGTACATCACCTGTATTCGCTTGAAGGGTATACTTACCGTCAAAATCTGTTTCAGTACCTGTAGTTGTACCTTTTATTAATACACTAACTCCTGGTAAAGGCCCTGATTCATCAGATACTGTACCAGAGATAGTTTTCTCTTGTGCAAATGTAAATTGCACTACAAACGCTAGTAATAGCGTTAAAATTCTAGTAAATCTTTTTTTCATGTTTGTATATATTTGAATTAATTGTGGCAAAAAT
>JAJRPL010000185.1 GCA_024280815.1 Bacteroidota bacterium | reverse complement strand
TTCAGTAAGCATTTCACTCCCTTTAATAATATAAGGTCTGGCTTTTCTATCGTCCCAGTTGGTATGTTTGATAAAAGCATCTTCTATTTCTTTTTCAAAAATTTCATCAGCTACATAAGAATGTAATAATCCGTCAAGACCCAAGCCGTATTTGGCAAGAACAAAACTATCTACAGGAATGCCACTTTGCAATGACCCCGAAGTACCAATACGAATAATATTCAATTGATGATGTTCTTTTTTCACCACTCTATTTTCTAGGTCAATATTAACTAAGGCATCCAATTCATTCATCACGATGTCAATGTTATCAGGGCCAATACCTGTAGAAATAACACTTAAACGCTTACCTTTATAAATACCTGTTGTAGTTTTAAACTCTCGTTTTTGAGTTCCAAACTCAATAGAATCAAAATGTTTTGTAATTTTTGCAACTCTATTTTGATCGCCTACAAAAATTATGGTATCTGCAATATGTTCAGGCTTTAAATTTAAGTGGTATATGCTACCATCAGGATTTAAAATCAATTCAGAAGGTGCTATTTTATTCATTGCTATGTTTTAATATTATGTTGATTAGTTCATTTGTCTTTTCAAGTTGAATATAATGTGCCGTATTTTTTAAGAATGTAATTTCTGCATTTGGAATATCATTTTTCAAACGTTTACAGTCTGCTATAGTGTTTTCTCTATCCTTGTCTCCGATAAGAATATTAACTTTTTTATTGATATTTTTATAATTGGCAGAGATTTCATTTAAACCAGCAGCATAATTTACCTGCTCATTAGAAATCGCATAGAATACTTTGGGTTGAGACCATATTTTTTTTCGTGTATTTAAAAAATCATCCGTTAAGATTTTCTTATTTCCTGCAAAAGCATGTAGTAAACCTTCTTCAATTTTATCTGCAGCTGCAGTTGTTGCAATAAAAGTAGTAAAACCCTTACCAATAATTGGTGCTGATGCTATTTTAAAAAGTGTTTCTGGGTAGAATTGATACATGGGTGCGGCAACTATAATATATGATTTTATGTTATCATTACCAATGGTAGCTAAATTTATAGCAATAGAACCACCATAAGAATGCCCAACAACAATTACATTATTTAAACCTAATTGTTGAATCAATTGATTTGCAATTTCAGTATTATCTTTTAAGGTGTAATCATAGTTATAGGCAGTACTAAATCCGTGGCCAGGTCGGTCAAAAACAGTAACTCTGTTACTTTTAGACAGACTATCTATTATAGGTTTCCAATCTTCAATTGAGCCTGGCATTCCGTGAACAAGTAAAATATCTTTTCCTTTTCCTTTTTGAATATACCTTATTTTTTCACCGTCTATATCAATAAATTCACCTTGCCAATTATCGGTAAATTCTAAGTTACCTTTTTGAATACTTGTATTGCTTAGTCGCCCAGTAATAAAAAAGGCAATGGCGATTATAAGAATAAAATAGACTAAGTATTTAAAAAGTTTTTTCATTATTTTTTATTTTCATCTAACATCTAACATCTAACATCTAACATCTAACATCTAACATCAACCTCCAACACGTTTCACTTTAAATCCTTTTTCTATGAGCATTGCCATTATTTTATCGCGATAATCACCTTGAATAATAATTTTATCATCCTTAAAACTACCACCAACACTTAATTTGGTTTTAAGTTCTTTAGCTAATTGTTTAAAATCTGATGTTGCCCCAGTGTAGCCTTCAAGAATGGTAATAGGTTTCCCTTTACGTTTTTCGTATTTGCAAATAATAGGTTCGTCTTGCAACCATATATTACTTTTTTCTTTTTCTATTTCTGACTCTTTTGGAGTATGGTTTGGAAATAAATTTTTCAATTGATCTTGTAAGTCCATTGTTAAATTTTGTTGTCTCCCTCTCCTTTGGGGAGGGATGGGGAGGGGATTAAACCCAATTCGATCAGGCGTTCATTTAAATATTCACCAGCAGTAATGTCTTCAAATTGCTTCGGATGGTCTTTGTCAATACAATTTTCTAAACAGTTTAATTACATTTCGCTAATAGGATGTAGAAAAAACGGAATGGAATAACGTGAAGTTCCCCAGTTTTCTTTGGGTGGATTAACCACTCTATGAATGGTTGATTTTAATTTGTTATTTGTAAGCCGAGAAAGCATATCGCCAACATTAATCACTAATTCGTCAGGTTGAGCCATAGCATCGATCCAGTCTCCATCATGATTTTGTACTTGTAAGCCTTTACCTTGTGCTCCCATTAGTAAGGTAATTAAATTTATGTCACCATGAGCAGCTGCTCTTACAGCATTTTTTGGTTCTTCAAGAATAGGAGGGTAGTGTATTGGTCGTAAAATACTATTTCCATTTTTAACGAAATTATCAAAATAATGTTCATCTAACTCTAAGAATAAAGCCAATGCTCTTAATACATAGATACCAGTTTTTTCTAATTGTTTGTAGGTTTTTTTGCCTATAGTGTTAAAATTAGGCAATTCATTTACAATAACATTTTCTGGATATTCGGCTTTTAATTTAGGATTATTTTCTACATATTGACCAAAATGCCAAAACTCTTTTAAGTCACCTTCTTTTCTACCTTTTGCACTTTCTTTACCGAAAGAAATATAACCTCTTTGTCCACCATTATCTAGTTCATAGGTATGTTTGATAGCTATAGGTAAATTAAAGAAATTTTTAATTTCAGCATATAAACTATCTACTAAAAGGTCACTTAAAAAATGACCTTTTAAAGCTACAAAGCCAATGTCTTCATAAGCTTTACCAATTTCATTGATAAATTTTTGTTTTTTGTATGGATTATCAGATAAAAAATCAGATAAATCTACACTTGGTATTTTTTGCATTCTTGATGTAATTTAAGGTAAAATTAACTAAAAATTATTTAGCTTTTTTATATAATGGTATTAAGTAGGATAAAGTATAATTTATACCGAAACCTGAATTGTTTAGAAAAACTTTATTAAAGCCTGGTACAAATAAATTTTTAAAATTTTCGGGTTGTTTAGAACTAATCATTTTTTTTCCGCTAAAGCTGAATCCTACATATAAATTATTGAAAATTTCAGCCTTAATACCTAGTACAAATTCTGCCCAGTGAGCATTTAAATTGTCAAATTTCTGCCCATTTTCTATTTTCTCTAGACTATGAAAAAAATAATCGTTATTGACTGTAAATGTATTCAGTGTTTGGCTAAAGTTACTGTAACCGTATCGGAAGCCAACATAAATCATATTCTCCATATCTAACCAATTTTCATAGGCATTATAATCGACTCCGGCTTTAATGTATTGACCATTAGTTGTGAAATTGATAAAATCTTCATCGGTAATATTCTCTAAATAACCCAATTCAGCAGCGATAAAAAACTTTTTTGATATTCTATAATCTGCAACTAATTCTAATCCTTTTCTATCATCATCAATGAGTGTATAGATAGGATTGTACAAATCTACACCAACTCTTAGTCCGTACTTATTTTTATATATAGTGTCTTTTTTTTGAGAACCGATACCTTGAGAGAAAGCAATCGAAAAACACAATAAAAATACAGTACTAATGAAATATATTGAGATGTGCATTGTTTTCATTTTCTATATGTTCTGAGACTTGTTCTTTACTTTTTATCCAAAAACCATTGTTATCGACATCTTCAATAGTGTAATTTACATTTTTAAAGATACTTTTATATCCGCATGAGCGACCTACAAAAACATTCTCTACTTCATAAGTTACTATGAGTTTATCTTTGTTTAAAGTTATTGGATCAGCACTATTTTTTGTCAATATAAAGGTAGTTTGAGTGTCATAGACATTTAAAGGTAGTGGAATAGAATCTTTTGGTTGAATTTTTATAGTATCTAGCTCTCCATTAACCTCAGACTCAACAATTAATCCGTTTACAGATTTTTTAGTTTCAGGCTCATCACTATCATAAAATCGTAAAGTGAGATGTGGTGTTATGGCATCAATACAAATCTCATCACGCTCGCAGCTTAGTTGGAGAAATCCAAAAAAGAGGAGTGTAAGAATGTATATTTTGTTTTGCTTCATTTTTTGTTTAGTCTTCAGTCTCTTATCTAATTTCTAAAAGTACAACATTTTCTACGTGATGTGTTTGTGGAAACATATCAACAGCTTGCGTCTTTGTTATTTTATAGCTATCATTTAGCAAGGCTAAATCTCTTGCCTGTGTAGCAGAATTACAACTTACATAGACAATTCTGTCAGCTCCAATTTTAAGTAGCTGTTCAATGACGTTTTTATGCATACCATCTCTTGGCGGATCGGTAATAATAACATCAGGCTTTCCATTTTTAGCAATAAATTCATCAGTAAATACCTTTGCCATATCACCAACAAAAAAGTTGACATTCTCTATGGCATTATTTTTTGCATTTTCTTTCGCATCAATAATAGCTTCGGGCACACTTTCAATACCTACAACTTTTTTTGCTTGTTTGGCTACAAATTGAGCAATGGTACCAGTACCTGTATATAAATCATACACAATTTCTTCACCTGTCAATGCTGCAAAGTTACGAGCAATCTTATATAATTCGTATGCTTGAGTAGAATTGGTTTGGTAAAAAGATTTTGCATTAATTTTAAATTGCAAACCTTCCATAGATTCAAAAATATGATCACGACCTTTAAATAATACAATTTCTTGATCATAAAT
>JAJRPL010000184.1 GCA_024280815.1 Bacteroidota bacterium | reverse complement strand
TTGTTATTTTTACAAGAAAAACAATTTACAGCAGTTACTGTAGAACAACTATTAGGATTAGAAGCTTATGAATAAAATATTATATATACTATTGTTATTGGTGGGTAGTTTAACTGCTCAAGAAACTAAAATGTCAAGTGCCGAAATAACTAGTTTTAAAAGCAAGGTTAAAACGACAGCGTCAAAAACAAAGACCATTGCAAATGACTTTACCCAATATAAACACATGGATTTCTTGTCAGAAGACATTAAAACATCAGGCAAAATGCTGTTTAAATCGCCCAATTTGGTAAAATGGGCTTATACGAGTCCGTTTCAGTACAGTGTGATTTTTAAAGAGGATAAATTGTTAATCAATGACGAAGGTAAAAAAAGCGATGTAAAGATTGGCTCTAGTAAATTGTTTAAAAAATTAAATCAATTGATTGTCAATAGTATCAGCGGTGATATGTTTAATGAAGCTGAATTTATAATGACTTTTATAAAAACAGAAAAGTATTATCAAGTGCAGTTTGTTTCAAAAGATAAGAACCTTAAAAAGTATATCAAACAATTTGTGCTGTCTTTTGATAAAAAAAAGTACAGTGTTATTGAAGTAAAGATGGTAGAACCCTCAGACGATTATACTAAGATTGTATTTAAAAACAGAAAAGAGAATCAACCAATTAAAGATGAGGTTTTTAATAACTAGCGTTGATTTAAAGGTAGAATGTCATTCAGAACATAATGAGGAACGAATGGAGTGAAGAATCTCAAGGTTCTTCAATTTTAAAAAGAATTATGCATTTCTAACTTGGTATTTTAAACATGACCCAAAAAAGACATATAAAATTTATACTAATTAGTCTATTAATCCTTCTCGGATTATCTTCATGTACGTTATCTACAACCAAAGATCTTGTTGAAACAAATATAACAAAGACAATCTTTACCAATCCATACTTTTCAGACACCACAAAAGATTACGTCTACAAAGCCAATATAGAAGTTTACGGTAAGCATTTGGGCGGGCTCATGATTATCAAAAAAACAGCAAATAAGCACCATAGAGTAGTTTTTGCAACCGAATTTGGAAGTAAAATATTAGATATGGAGTTGATAAATGATACTTTTAAGATTAATTTTGTTTTAGATGAACTCAATAAAAAAATAATACTAAACACCTTAAAAAAGGATTTTAAAATCTTACTACAAGAAAATCATAGCATAGAAAAAACATATAGTAATGATGGTGCTATTGTTTATCAGTCACAGGTCGATAAACGTACTAATTTTTTCTTTGTCAATGATTGTAGTAGAGAACTCAAAAAAATAGTAAATACTTCAAAAACCAAAGAAAAAGTGGTTGTCACTTTTGATACTATAGAAAAAAGCTTGGCTAAAGAAGTTTCGATAAATCATAAAAATATAAAGTTGAAGATTGAGTTGCGGCATCTTTAATTTATAGTTGGTTTTTTTTAGTACTTTAGTTGTGTGGAAATAAAAAACCAATATACCGACCACTTAGGGAATATCAGACTGTCCTACTCTGATAGTGATAATAACGGCACAATCACCACTTCTGAAATCATAGAAGAGAATAATTACTATCCATTTGGACTTGAACATAAAGGATACAATAATGTCGTGAATGGCACGGAACATCCTTATAAATACAATGGTAAGGAGCTTAATGAAGAATTGGGTTTAGGTTGGTATGATTACGGAGCAAGAAATTATCAACCTGATTTAGGTAGATGGATGAACATAGACCCATTAGCTGAAGATTACTTTGAAAAAACTCCATATATGTATGCAGGGAACAATCCTGTAATGTTCGTTGATTATGATGGAAGAGATTTTGGAGTTTATATTGACCACGAAAATAACACTATTACTATCAGGTCTCATTATGTTGTAAACAGTAATGACAGTGACCTTATGAATGATATAGCAAGCTATTGGAATGGAATTAGTGGTGATAATGTTTTTTCAGTTGGAGAAGGTGCGGATGCACAAGATTATTCTGTAAATTTTGAAGTAACAGTAGAAGTTGATGATAGTGCAGGAAGTACAGCTGGAGCAGATTTTTTAACTGCTGGGTATGAGAAAGCACAAAAAGGGAGAACAGACAATCCTAATAGTAATGAAATAAATTCTTTAGTTACAAGTAGTGATTATCTGCCTTTTAAAAAGAACGATAGAAAACAAGGTCAAACAGGAGGTAATGATGCTGTAATAAGAAAGGATGCTGAAAGTAAAACGAATACAGGAAAGCACGAAGTAGGTCATAATTTTGGAATGTCCCATACATCAGGTTTAATGAATGATACTGGAGGCAGAAGTGCTACAAGTAGAAGTGTAGGAGAAACTTTAAGTAGAGTTGGTTTAGGAACTTCAAGTTATGGAGATAGGACAGGTAGCGGAGCAATTGGTAATATTAATGGGGTAAAAGGTACAGCACCTGCGAACTTTACATCAGGAAGTGTAATGTCAAAAAAACAGTTTGATAGAAGAAAAAATAGAGCGATTAAAAGAGCTAAAAGAAAATCAAATTAAAATGAAGAATTATATATTTTTATTGGTATTTTTTTTATCACTATCAATAAATGCGCAAACTAATATTAAGCCTTATGAGCAAATTGCTTTAGATTATTTTGTTGAAAGTATAATGAAAAAAGAATATTCAGAGATTAAGTGTTTTTTGTTTGATGGGAACCTAGAAACTACATCACCAATAAGTTATAGTTTTTGTATGCCACTATCAAAAGAGACGAGCTTTAAATTACCTGAAATATCTAAAATAAACATTCCTGTTAATGATTTAATTAGAAGTAAAATAGGTTTTTTAAAAAAGATGTTTGTTTCCAAAAAGAAGATAAGTAATATATATGTTTTTAAGCATTACCCAAAGAATGAAAATATTGTTGTAGTACTTAATTTATCAAAAAAAAGCGGAGATGATTTTTATAGTTTTTTAATAGACCCAGAAATTAAAAAAGTTATTGATTTTTGTAAAAAAACATATTATGAATAACTAATAAACCACCTTCGGGTGGTTTTTTTATGCGTAAGTATTACGAGCTTTAGCATCACGCACAAGAGCATTGATAGTAGTAAAAATATGCTCTTTATCTTCACTATTTAGTTTTTGTAAACTCGTAACAACATCAACGATATTTTTATCAAGTTCCAAATCAGATAAGCCAGTTAAATAATCTAAAGATACGTGAATAATGGATAAGAAAAAGAGTGTTTTTAATTTGCATTTATGATTGAATATCAATATATTACACTTATAAAAACACTCAAATGCTTAGAGATAAAGTTACTGAATTCTTTGTAAAAATGGATGATTTTCATCAAGA
>JAJRPL010000183.1 GCA_024280815.1 Bacteroidota bacterium | reverse complement strand
GTAAAACATGGTAGATTAGAACCTGGAAAGATCTTTTTAGTTGATATGAATGAAGGTCGTATTATAGAAGATGAAGAAATAAAAAATAGCATTGTAACTAAACATCCTTACAGAAAATGGCTAAACAAACATATTTTACCTTTACATAAAGTTCCATATACTGACAACTTTTGCCCTCTAGAAGTTACCGATTATAAAACTAGATTACGAATTTTTGGTTATACCTCTGAAGATATTTCTACCATTATTACTCCAATGGCGTTGAATGCAAAAGAAGCTATAGGTTCCATGGGTAATGACACACCATTAGCTGTACTATCTAACAAACCTCAATTACTTTACAATTATTTTAAACAACTTTTTGCTCAAGTAACCAACCCACCGTTAGACGGTATCCGTGAAGAAATAATTACTGATATCGGCTTAGCAATTGGAGGTGATCGAAATGTTTTTGATATTATACCAGAACATGCTAAAAAATTACACATTTCTAATCCTGTAATTTCAAGTAAAGATTTAGATAAAATTAAAAAAATAAACCATCCTGATTATAAAGCTATTTCTATAGAGATGCTATATCCTATTAAAGAAGGTTTTAATGGTTTAGAAAATGCATTGGAATCAATTCTAATTCAAGCTGAAAAAGCTGTAGACTCTGGGGCAAATATTATTATTCTATCTGATAGAGGTGTTAGTAAAATCCATGCTCCTATTCCTGCATTATTAGCCTGTTCTTATTTACATCATGGCCTTAGCCGTAAAAATAAACGTTCAAAATTTGGTATTATTTTAGAAACTGCTGAACCGAGAGAACCACATCATTTTGCTACTTTATTTGGTTATGGTGCAAGTGCTATCAATCCATATATGGTCAATGAAATTATCAGAACTCAAGTACAAGAAAAAATAATCACAGGTATTCATGAAGATACTGCTGTAGATAATTTCAATAAAGCAATAGGTAAAGGTATTTTAAAAGTGATGAATAAAATAGGAATATCAACCTTACATTCATATCGTGCATCACAAATATTTGAAATTTTAGGCTTACGTAAAGGCATTACTGAAAAATATTTCCCTGGCACACCTTCTCGGATTAGTGGTATTGGATTGTACGCAATAGAAAAAGACATCAACTTACGATATAAAGATGCTTTTCCAAAAACAGAAGTAAAAGAAGTATTAGATTTAAATATTGGAGGCGAATATAGATGGCGAAGAAATGGAGAAAGACATATGTTCAACCCTACTACCATCTCAAAATTACAACAAGCCGTTAGAAGTAAAAGTAAGGAGACTTATCAAGTTTATGCTGATGCAGTAAATAAACAAAGTGAAAAATTAATGACCTTAAGAGGTCTCTTTGAATTCCAAAATTTAGACCCTATCTCTATTGATGAGGTCGAACCTTGGACTGAGATTGTTAAACGATTTAAAACAGGAGCAATGTCTTATGGCTCTATCAGCGAAGAAGCACATGAAAACTTAGCTATTGCCATGAATAGAATTGGTGGTAAAAGTAATTCTGGTGAAGGTGGCGAAAATAAAAAACGTTTTAAAAAAATGCCAAATGGCGATTGGAAAAATAGTTCAATCAAACAAGTTGCTTCAGGTAGATTTGGTGTATCAAGTAATTACTTAACCAATGCTACAGAAATTCAAATAAAAATGGCACAAGGTGCTAAACCTGGTGAAGGTGGGCAGTTACCTGGAGAGAAAGTACTCCCATGGATTGCGGAAGTTAGAAACTCAACACCTTATGTAGGTTTAATTTCACCACCACCACATCATGACATTTATTCTATTGAAGATTTATCTCAACTTATTTATGATTTAAAAAATGCTAATAGAGAAGCTAGAATTAATGTAAAATTAGTGTCAAAAGTTGGTGTTGGTACAATTGCAGCTGGTGTTGCTAAAGCAAAGGCTGATGTAATTCTTATTTCTGGCTTTGATGGTGGTACAGGAGCCTCTCCTCTAACCTCTTTAAAACATACTGGCTTACCTTGGGAACTCGGTTTGGCAGAAGCACAACAAACTCTAGTACTTAATAATTTAAGAAGTAGAGTGGTATTAGAATGTGACGGACAGCTAAAAACAGGAAGAGATGTAGCTATTGCTTGTTTACTAGGAGCTGAAGAGTTTGGTTTTGCAACTGCTCCATTGGTAGCTTCTGGTTGTATCATGATGCGTGCATGTCACCTAAATACTTGCCCTGTAGGGATAGCCACACAAGACCCTGAATTGCGTAAGAATTTTAAAGGAACTCCTGAACACGTTATCAACTTCATGTATTTTGTAGCTGAAGAGTTACGTGTAATTATGGCACGACTAGGTTTTAGAACCATTGAAGAGATGGTAGGGCAAACTAAAAAGATAAAAGCTAAATCAGCTATTAATCATTACAAAGCCAAAGGAATTGATTTATCATCTATCTTATACCAACCTTTAATGAAAGGTAAAACCAATCTGTCTAATACTGAAGAGCAAAACCATGAATTGGATAATGTTATGGATATTAATATCTTATATGATACCAAAGCTGCCATCCAAAATAAAATAAAGACAACTTTATCCTATCAAATTCACAATACTGACAG
>JAJRPL010000182.1 GCA_024280815.1 Bacteroidota bacterium | reverse complement strand
TTAATATTGTTTTTGATTTACCTAATGGTGTAGAATATGTTCCAAATACTGTTGTTATAGTTCAAAACCCAGGAGCCTATGCTATAACTTATGTAAATACTTCTACAGTAACCAACCCTGAATTTGAAATTAGAAATTTAGTAGGTGGGGCAACCGATGAAAATTGGAATTTAGCCGATGAATTTATATTTTCTTTTCAACGAACAGCCGATTGTCCTGCTGTTAATTTTAAAGAATCAGGTGGAGCTTTTAAAGATAAACATCAAATAAATTATACGAAGGTTGCACAAGTCAAATCTGCTCAAGATGTTGATGAAACAATTTCTTCTTATGACCTATTGTCAGCTTCGTTAAGTGTACTTGACATCAATCCAGTAAATGCAATATTGAGTAGTACAACTTCTCCAGTTTATTTTACAAGACCTGTTGAGGTTGTACAAGGCGGGAATGGTACTGTAAATTTATACCATCATGAAGTTTTTGTTTATGAAGGTATTTATAATTATCAGTTTTTATTTAATGGTTCTGTTTTAACACCATCAAGTTCTAATCTTGATGTAGTTACTAATATAACAACATTGGTGTATGATATAGTTTTGTCACAAGCACCATTCAATAGTGCGACTGCTAATGAAAACGGAAATCAGCAATTTGAAAATGGTGAAAAATTCACTTTTGAAGAAAAATTTGCAATTATCAATTGTGATAATGTAAATATTTTTCATGATATATATTGGGGTTGTAGTGGTTCTGAATGCCAAAAAAGTGGAATAAAATCAGGTGCGATTTTGTTAGGAAATCAATTGCCTGAATTACAACTAACCCAACTAGAAGGCTCTAATGATATTTGTGCAACCAATCATTTCAGAGTAAAAATTGAAAATACAGGTACAGATGCTGGGTCTTCAGCTTTAGATGTCTATATTAATATAGGCTTAGGGGCTAATCAATCTCCCTTAACCAGTTACAATACAAATCCATTATGGGCGTACGATTGGCGAGATACCAGAGAGGTAAAAAACATACGTTTTACCAATGGACCACCAGGCTTTATAACTCCATTTAATAATCCTTCTACCTTATATGGATCAAGAGGGTCAGGAACGACATTAGCGATACCGCCTGGGTTTTTAACCTCAGATCCAGATGGACCAGGGGGGCTAGAGGATTTAGATGGTGATGGCTCTTATGATGATTTGGCTCCAGGAGCATCTACAATTATAGAACTTGATATTGATTATAAACCACGTACTAACTGCGGTACTAGTAGATTTGATTATATTACTTGGGAACACCTGTATTTTGATGTAAATATTAAAAATCAATGTTTAGAGCCTAAAGATGCCAAACGTTTAGATTTTGGTTACAGAAATATCATACGAGATTATTTAAGAACTACGGTATTAGCTGGTGATAAAGATGTGTCTGATGGTGATTCTTTTGAGTTATGTATTACACCAGCAATGTACAGTAATATAAATTTAAACGGTCATAATGCCTTGTCGGCAAATGCTGATAGTGAATTTTTTATAAGTATTAATGTACCAGACGGAGTAACCATAGATGCTACTAATGCAAATGCAGGCTTATTTACCCAAACAGGTAATACCATATCGTATGCTACAACTAATTTACATCATTATCCTAAAATATTAAAAAATGCACCAGGAGCTATAGATGGTAAATTGTGTATTCCCTTATCATTTGATTGTGCAGCTTATGTAGTTAATAACCCTTCAAATGTTTTTACAGTAGATTATACTACAAAATTAATATTAAAAGATGCGAACGGAAATATATGTTTCAATGAAGATATACATTGTGGAAATTTTGATTCTGTAACAACACATGGTTGTTGTCCTGGTTGTAGTGGGCCATCAATAACCGAATTTGAAGCTTTTAGAACCTCTGCAGGATGGACAGATAATACACAAAATACAAAGGTAGATTTAACTCAAGCAGCAGCAAATGGTTACGAATTACAAAACTATATGGTGGGTGATACCATGAGAATTAACACCAAGGCTGTAGTCAATAATTATACTGCAGATAATATGTTGTTTGAAATAAAATATTCAACTATAGGGAATGCTCTTGGAGCTAATACCATTGAATATTTAGACGGAACTATTAATGTATATGATAGTTCAACAGGTACAACTACCGCAGTGCAAGCCTTAACAAGTATTCCTGTCATAACAAGTGCAGGTGTAAACCATACCGCAACTTTTGACATAAGCTCTTATAAAAGTTTATATGACAATCTAATGTTTGATAGTAATGACTCCATTTATATATCCTTAAACTATCGATTCAATTTAAATCAGACAAGTTCTAATTTACATAAACTCACCAATTTTAGAGGAGAATTTTATGCTTTAGATAATGCAAATACTAAAATTTCTTGCGATGTATATAGCTCATCGGCTTCTGTTTTAAGAGTAACAAAAGGGTTTGGTGCTAATATTTACCGTTTTAAAAATTGTGATACAGGTGTTTTAAGGGTGTATTCAACAGAGCGTTCAAATGCAGGTGATTTATTCCCTAATGAATATAGACCCCCTTTTGGTTTAGAAAATGTGAGTGCTATTTTACCTCAAGGTTTTGAGTTTACAGGTAGAGCAGAAATATTGAACAATCAAGGTAATTTTACCATAGCAAATAATGGGTTAACGTTCTCGCAAGTGGGTAACGTTATTACCTTAACGCCAACGGCAAACTTTAGAAATGGAGACCAACAAAACACCTATTATCCAAGAGCTTCTTTTTGGGTTAAAGGAACTTGTACAGCAGATGAAGATGGGTGAGTAACTTATCAAGCTAATTATAAAGATTATCATTATGGAGCAAATACTGTCGAGCCAACTAAAAATGCAAGTAGAGTTTTAGATTATACAAAACCAACCTTCAATCTACAGCCAGCAAGTTCAGCTATCGTTAATGGAGACAATACAGTAGCCGACTTTGATTTAAATATAACCAATACTTCTTCTGGGTCCGGTTCAATTGATTATAATTGGATACGTGTTTCACCAAACCTCAATGTAACTATTATTGGTGCTTTTGATATTACAGGTGGAGGTTCAATACCATTAAATATTGTACAATCAGGTGGAGAAACATGGGTAGAAGTAAATTCTATAACTAATAATGCCTCAAAAGACATTAGAATTAAAGCCAGTTATAATTCATGTACAAATCAGGTGTTAACATTTTCTCATGGATGGGATTGTGATAGGTACCCTACATCAGTAGAATATGGTAATCTAACCAATCAATGTTACGAAAACACAACACAATTAACACTTTCTCCGAGAAGTTCAGAAGTACAAATCACCATTACAGATCAACCTTCAACTCGTATAGATATGTGTGATGCATTTCATGTTAAATTACAAGTGAATAGTGCTCAATTGGCAAGATTATTAAATCCTAGAGTTGAATTTACCATTCCTGGGGGCATTTCATCATTAGATATTTTGTCAGTCAAAATAAAGTATCCTTATAATGCTTCTACTACAGAAAATGCAGTATATACAACAGCAGGAAACACGCTAAATGTTGACTTGTTATCACATAGCGTTATTAATAGCTTAGGTGGTATTCCAGGAACTAATGACGCATTAACAGCTGCCGATAGACAAGTTGAAGTTGATTTTGAATTAAGAACAACCTGTGATTATATTTCAGGAACGCCAGTATTATTTAAAGTTTTTGCAGACAAACCTTGTGGAGACCCAGCAGAAGGAAATGGTTCTTTAGTCTATTCTAATGATATTAATATTAACGGTGTGGTACAACCTTATGATGCCTTTTCAGCAATAGTACTTCCTAACGAATTAGACGTTAATGGTGCTCATATTGACGGATGTAATGCTACTGAAACAGTAAGTGTAACAACAACATTTTCTGATATTGCAGGTCAATCAGCAACACAAACTGATGTGAATGATTTTGGAAAAGTTACCATTCCGTTAGGGTTGAGTTATGTTAATGGAACGTTTACTTCGCCTAACGGAATTACATTGGTATCTTCAAATACTAATGAATTGGTCATTCAATATCCAGCAGGTCTTACCAATCTCCAATCTGTTGATTTTTCTTTTGATATTCAAACCACTATTAGTGGTTGTACAACGAATGCAGATGTCACATTGATAAATTATATTGAAACTGGCGGATTAATTTGTGGTGCAGCTTCTTGTGTCAATGCTATTGTAACGACTGGGACTTCAACCGAATTGATAGACATTATAAAACCTGATTTTGCAGATGCAGGAGGGTCTACAGCTTCTATTACCTCTTTTAATGCAAATAATAATTATAGCTTTACTATTAACCTAATTAACAATGGTCTTGATGCACAAATCGGATATACCTATGACATTTATTGTGCTGATAATGC
>JAJRPL010000181.1 GCA_024280815.1 Bacteroidota bacterium | reverse complement strand
TGTAGGAAACAATATGGCTATGGAGCCTTACAGAGCTTTTGTTGGTGATAAGCTACCGGAAAAACAATTGAGTTTTGGGTATCAAATGCAAAGTTTATTTGTTGGTGCTGGTATTTTATTGGCAAACGGATCTATTGTTTTGTTTCAATATTGGTTTGGGGGAGAATCTGTTGAAGAAGCAGGTACCATTCCGCAATGGTTATATTATTCTTTTTATATTGGTGCATTCTTATCGTTAGCAACCATTTTATGGTCTGTACTAAAAACCCCTGAAATTCCACCTACTGATAATGAATTAGATGAAATAAATAAAATTAAAGGATTCCCTCTTAGAAGAAAGATATCACAACCATTTTTAGAAATTGGCGAAGCTATAAAAAAGATGCCTAAGTTTTTGTGGAAAATTGGTGCAGTGTATTTATTTCAATGGTATGCACTTTTTATTTATTGGCAATTTACTACACCACTATTTAAATTATCCTTAGGGTTTTCAACTTCAGAAGCAGCCGCTCAAGCCGCTAAAATGAGTTTAACTTACAATACGGTTACCATGTTGGTTGCACTTGCTTTAGTGCCTTTAACCGTACGATTTGGAGGTAAAAAAATATATGCTTTAAGTTTGGTGGGTACTGCCATTGCTTTATTTGCAATACCTTTTATTTCTGACCCATTTTTGGTCCTTATACCCATGGTGTTATTCGGAATTGGTTGGGCAGCAATGATGGGCATTCCATATACTATGGTTTCAAAAATTGTTCCACAAGACCGTAGAGGTGTTTATATGGGTATATTAAATATGATGATTGTAATCCCGATGTTTATTCAAACCTTAACTTTTGGTCCTATATATAAATATTTATTAGGTGGAAATGCAATAAATGCAATGTTATTTGCAGGGGTGTTTTTTATAATAGCCGCATTTTTAGCGTTTAGATTAAATGAGCCTGTTACAAAAAGTGTTGAAGTTTAAAGAATTGATATTTTGGAACTATTATTTTGATTCACTTAACAGCTTCAATAAAACCCCATTGGTCCACCCAAAACCATCTTGTACAGGGTATTCTCCACCTCCAGCTTTTAGACTAAGGTCATATACATTGTATTTTTCTACCATCTTCCCTGTATTTTTATAGACTTTGGTATTCAGTATAACCCAACGTTTTTTGATTTCTTCTGCTAATTCGGTTTGTTTATAATTTCGAAGACCTTGAATAGCCATCCATTGTAATGGTGCCCACCCATTTGGAGCATCCCACTGTTCTTGAGTATTATTAAGAGTTGTAGTTAAACCTCCAGGCTGTAAAAAATCAGATTCAATTTTTTGAGCAACAGCCTTTGAATTTTTAAAGGTAGAGATATTAAAAAATAAAGGAGTAATTCCTGCTAAAGAATAGATGGGCTTCTGTTTCTTTTTTACAAAATCATAATCAAAATAAAAGCCTTTAGTTTCATTCCAACAATACTTTTGTATAGCAATGGCTCTTAACTTAGCTTTTTGATTATAATTTTCTGCTTTATCTAGATTACCAATAGAACGATATGTTTTTTCTAACATTTTTTCAAGATGATGCAGTAAACTATTAAGGTCTATGGGTATAATTTCTGTAGTATGGATAGTTGCTAATGTTTTACCATCTCTAAACCAACGGCTACTAAAATCCCAACCAGATTCTGCACCCGCTTTAATATCGCGATAGACTTCTTTTGCTGGCCTATTACTTTCTTTAGCTATTTCGATATCTTCTTTATAAGATTCTGGTCTTGGTGTAGGATTATCATCCCAATACCTGTTGAGTATTGATCTGTCTTGAAGAAGAATTACACGTCTTTGAGTAGACTTTTCTGTAGTCAATTCTTTACTGCCATCCATCCAAAAGGCATATTCTTTTTCTAAAGCAGGTAAATATTTTTTTAAGGAACCTTCTCCTTTAATATCATGAACCACATCAACAATTAAAGAAAAAAATGGTGGTTGAGAACGACTCAAATAATAAGTACGATTACCATTGGGTACATGACCAACGGTATTGATAAGATGGGCAAAATTATCTGCCATATTTTCAATCATTTCATATTTATGATCTGCTTGTAAGCCCAAAATGGTAAAATAACTATCCCAATAATAAATTTCTCCAAACCTACCTCCAGGAACAATATATGAATTAGGTAAAGCTAGTAAGCTCCCAACAGTTGTACTATCTGCTTGACGTGTGAGGATTGGCCACAAGGCAGTAATATGCTCTTTAGGACTACGAGTACTATCACTTTTAAAGTCAGAACTAAATTGTTTGGGAAGTTCAAAATTTTCTAATACAAATCTTTTTAGATCAAAATTTACACCTTCTTTTTGACTTTTATAGTTTTCTAAGATCTCATCAGTAGTAAATTTTGGTGTACAGTCTACAAAGGTTTTAGAATCTGGAAAAACACCCTCTAATTGAGTCCTTACAAACAACTCTCCAAACCGTTCATCAGGACTTACATGAGATTTTGTGTCCTTTGTTTTTTTTAAAACTTCTTCCTTGTTAGAATTCTCTTTACAGGATAGTAATGTGATTAAAGTTATAAAAATAAAAATATTTTTCATGTTATATTTTCTATAAAAATAAGAAATTATCAAAGAATAAAAAGATAAAGACAAGATAATAAACACCTGTAAAGTAATATGCCCATAAAATAGTATTTTTACATCATAATTGAATTAACTATAATGAATTCATCAAAAAAAATAAAATGGGGAATTGTTGGTTGCGGAAACATTGCCAATAAATTCGCAAGTGACTTGGCATTAATAGATGATGCGGAATTGGTAGCAGTAGCATCACGAAGTATGGATAAAGCTTCTGAATTTGGGCAACAACACGACTCAGAGAAAGCTTATGATAGTTATGATGACCTATTTTTAGATACTAACATTGATATTATTTATATAGCAACACCTCACACTTCTCATGCTGCATTGAGTATTAAAGCTATGGAGCATGATAAACATGTATTGTGTGAAAAACCTTTAGCACTTAATAAAAAAGAAGCCACAGCTATGATTGAAACATCAAAGCGAACTAATAAATTCTTTATGGAAGGACTATGGACACGCTTCAACCCGAGTTTAATAGCTATTAAAGAACGGATAGATAATGGAGAAATTGGTGATGTGAAATTTATAAATGTCGATTTTTCTTTTAAAACCGATAAATCATTAGATAGTAGAGTACTCGATTTAAATTTGGGTGGCGGAACCATTTTAGATATTGGAATTTACCCTGCCTTTTTGGTCTATCTTTTATTAGGTGTCCCTAAGGAAATATTAGCGAAGTCTATTTTTCATAAAGTGACAAAATGCGATATGCAAACCTCTATGATTTTTCATTATGAAACTGCTCAAGCAATTATGTATAGCGGTTTTGCTTCAAAATCTGATTTGATTGCTCGTATTAGTGGTGCTGAAGGTGAAATACATCTTCATAATCCTTGGTTGGTTGCACAAAGCTATAGTATTTTGAAAAATGATAAAGAGCAACTATTTGAATTACCTACCACTGGATTAGGTTTTAGTCATGAAATTATCGAGTGTCATAACTGTTTACGTGCAGATAGAATTGAAAGTACCCTTTGGTCACATCAAAATAGTTTGGATTTGATTTCTATATTAGATAGAGTTAGAAAACAGGTCGGTTTAAAATATCCTCAAGAACACTAAACCTATTCAAGTATATCTGGTAAACCTTTATGATCTGAATTGATAATAGGTATTTTCCAAAGATTGGCATTTTCACCCCAATTGGCTAATACAAGCCATTGTTTTTCTTCCCAGTAGGTTGATGAGGTAAAAGCAATTGATGTATCTTCTAAATGTGCTATTTCAGTCCACGTATCAAAATCTACGGTATGCATTACTCGTCCGTCTTTAGTACCTGTATATATATTTCCATAGGGATCTATACTCATGATGTGATATCCTGAAACTTGAAACTGTGCATCAAATGGATGTGTTGTAATCGCATCTGAAGCATCAATTATAATAAATGATTTTGTATCTGTAGATAAAGCAACAAGATTATCATGTACGGTATATAATCGTGTAGCACATCTTATTTCTGAATTTGGTATTGGAGTCCATGTTTGTCCGTTATCCAAACTTTTTGCAATACTACAAGCTCCTGACAATTCATCATTAAACTGAGCATATAACCTATTCTGAATCCCAATAATATCATATGTACGGTATAGTCCAATTCCATCACTTCGATCGGCTACTTTTGTCCATGTTTGTCCCGAATTTGTAGTTTTAAAAATAAAACCTGTTGTTGTGGCATCAGTTCTACTCTCCGTATCTGCCATATGTCCTGAACCAGCATAGTAAAATGTATTTGTTGTTGTATCAAACCAACTTCCCCAGCCATGGACAACATTGGGTAAGTTTCTATGTTTGGTAACCGTTTGATTTTGTGTGCTTATTGAGTAAAAATTTCCCCAATCCCACTCGTTATTATAACGCCCTGAATTACCATCATCATCTAATACATCTCCACAACATGGGTCAGCTCCTGGCACAGCAATAGCATTATTATATTTTGTAAATGTCATAATACCTTGCTCAGGTATATATTTTAAATAGGTTAAAGAATTATCACCTTCAGCATATGTTGCTAAAGCCGCACCATCAGTGGCTGCAGGTATAGACCTTCCTAAACCAAGGTATAGCCTATTACCACTAGCAACCATAGGGTAAATACCAAAATAATTGACATCATTATATAGAAAATCAGCACTATAGCCTGTTGCCGATTTATACGAATTGGCAAGTTCATTCTCACTAAATAGTTTTTCAAGTACTGGTATAGGTTTTTCAATAGCAATATCATCTTTCGTACAACTATAAAACAGTAAAAAAGAGAATAGAAGAATAATATATGTATTCTTTTTCATAACAAATGTGAGTCTTACTTTTTTTAGATATATTGATTAATAATATTTTCAAACAGTTCTTGTTTACCACTTTGCAATGTTAATTCTCCATTTTCTTGAGCAATTTTATACCAATCCTTAAAATCTAAATTACCTTTTTCAAATTCTTTCCCCTTTCCAGAGTCGAATGAACTATACCTTTCTGTTCTTAATTTATCATAAGGTGATGATGATATAATTTTATCTGCAATGATTAATCCACGAGCAAAATTATCAGCACCACCAATATGTCCATAAAAAATATCTTCTAAGTCAGTTGAGTTTCGTCTAATTTTAGCATCAAAATTAATTCCACCTCCTTGTAAGCCTCCAGCTTTTAAAAAGACCAACATGGCTTCGGTGGTTTCTAATAAATTGTTTGGAAACTGATCTGTATCCCAGCCATTTTGATAATCGCCACGATTAGCATCTATACTTCCTAACATTCCTGCATTTGCTGCAACTTGTAATTCATGTTGCATAGTATGCTGTGCTAAGGTGGCATGATTTACTTCGATATTAATTTTAAAATCATCTTGTAAATTGTATTCATTTAAAAATCCAACAACGGTAGCACAGTCAAAATCATATTGATGTTTTGAGGGTTCCATTGGTTTGGGTTCTATAAAGAAGTTTCCTTTAAATCCTTGACTACGAGCATAGTCACGAGCCATTCCTAAAAATGCACCCATATGATTTAATTCTCGTTTCATATCGGTATTTAACAACGACATATAGCCTTCACGTCCACCCCAAAAAACAAAATTCTCCCCACCTAATGCGATGGTTGCATCTAAGGCTATTTTAATTTGAGCACCTGCCCTTGCGAGCACATTAAAATCAGGATTGGTAGCTGCACCATTCATATATCTAGGATTCGAAAAACAGTTAGAAGTACCCCATAAGAGTTTTACACCAGATTCATCTTGCTTTTGTTTTAGATACGGAACAATAGTTTGGATTCTTTTTTCTGATTCGGCCAAGGTTGCCCCTTCATCTATCAAATCAAAATCGTGGAAACAATAATAGCCAAAGCCCATTTTTGTAAGAAACTCGAATGCAGCATCAGCTTTGTCATAAGCTGCTTGTATGGGGTCACTATTGGTTGACCAAGGATACACTTTTGTGCCAGGGCCAAAAGGATCACCACCTGTATTACACAAGGTATGCCAGTATGCCATGGCAAATTTAAAATGTTCTTTCATGGTTTTACCTGCAACTATTCTGTTTTCATCATAGTATTTGAAGGCAAGAGGATTGTCAGATTCTTTGCCTTCAAACTTTATCTTATCAATTCCTTTAAAGTATTCTTTGTTCCCTATAAGTGTCATAATTTTATTTTATATAATTATTTTTTAAATCGTTTTTCCATAAATGATAGGCATCAAAATAGGCTTGTTTTTCTTTTTGAGGTTTAGTTGTTTTTACAATTTTCAGATTAGAAAAAGCCTCATCTAAGGTATTAAATTCTCCATTACTAAAGCTAGCTGCTTGTGCTGCTCCAATGGCTCCTGTAGTGTTGAAGGTGTTTATTTCTGTGTCTATTAATGTTGCAATCGTTTTAGCAAATAATTCAGACTGAAAGAGGTTGTCATTTCCTGCTTTTAAGGCTGTTAGATCTACACCATCATTTTTTAAAATTTCAATTCCGTATACAAATGAAAAAGCAATACCTTCAAGAGCTGCTCTGTATAAATGTCCGTTTTGATGTGTATTAAAGTTTAAATTTAAAAT
>JAJRPL010000180.1 GCA_024280815.1 Bacteroidota bacterium | reverse complement strand
TCATCACTATTGATTGCTAATTGTACTGTTGACTCTTTGAACTCTTTGGTATATTTGCTTGTTCTCATGGTTCCCCTTTATTCATATTATTTTAACTTAGAATTCTTGAAATTCTTTGTATGAATTTAGGTTACCACTCCATTTTTCTGCCTTGTATATTTTTTTATATATTTCTAAAATTGGCTGAGGAATTGGCTTAACGATAACATCAAGATTAAAGTCATCAAAAAGATATGAATAATCTTCGGTACCCCAACTAAACATATATACAATACTTTTCCTAATACTCTTTGATTGATTTTTCAAATTTTCTTTAAACTCATCCAACATATCAAGATCTTCATCAAAATAAATTGCCAAACATTCTTCGTGTATACTATTTACAAAAAACTGAGAATAATTATTTTTTAATGTTTCAAACATAATATTTTCACTTATTGCTACTAATTCACCCGCATTATATGCAATAGCAATCTTATCGTCATCCGTAATATGCGAAATTGCACTGCCTGCAAATTTCATAGCATAATACTTCAAAGAAAAATCTAATGGCTTATTAAGATTAATTATCTTTTTTTCAAGTTTGCTTATTTCAGCTACTATTTTTTTATTATGCTGTTGTATCTCTTTAATATCCTCTTCTTTGGATATTATTTTTTCAGTTAGATTTCTAATTTTTATAAGCAATAACTGATATTTTTCTTCAAGGTTTTTAGATAGTCTTTCCGATTTTTTAGTGGGATAACTTTTCTTTAATTCTTTTAGTTCTTTTAGTTCCTCATTTATTTCATCTACTACCGATATTTTCAATTTCTCTTTTAAACTTTTTATCTCATTCTTGATTTCTTCATTTTTTTGATTTTTAATCTTATATGTCGGAATATATTTGGCTGGGTCATGTAGTCTCTTCATTCTTTCTAATGTTACATCCCTACAAATATTATTTTCATTATTTGTACATAGGATAAATTGCCTTGACCCTTGATCTGTTTCATTTAATTCTAAAACAGCCTGTCCTGTTGTTCCTGAACCTGCAAAAAAATCTAAAATTTTAATATCATTTTTCTTTTGTGTAATTTTAATCAAATGTTTTATTAAGCTTGTTGGTTTAGGATATGAGAACGATAGCTCTAGTTGTCCCAATTCTTTTGTGGCTTCAGAATTTAAAAATTCCTCAAATATATTTGATGGAACATTACCTTTCTTTTGAGCATCTTTTAAATATCGTTTAGTATATATATTCCAAACTGATTTATTACCATACTGATCCACAAGTGGGGAGTTTTTCGTTTTTTTAAATACCAATATTGTGTCTTTCTTTTCTAAATATGTCTCTTTTGTCCATCGCCATCTTCCTTCCCCCTCTCGATGAATTTCATCAAAAACTTGATATGGTGGCAACACCAATGTTCCATCAGGACACTCTATGGGATACTTTTGATTTGGACGAACATCTTTTAAAGATGACTGATATAAAGATTTACTATCTTCGTACAGCTCTCCTTTTCTCTCTCCATCTGTTTCAATCTTTTTAAATTTGGCCTCATCGACTCCAACTTTAAATTTTGCTATATTATTTTTATTTTTTGCATATGCTAATATATAATCTACAGTCGGCTTAAAATAATCCCCTAAATCGCTTCCTCTCTTCTAGACTCTAGATACAAGACCTAAAAAGTTTTTTTCTTTAAATATCTGATTGCATAATAATTTTAAATTTGCAAGTTCATCTTCTCCAATACTAATAAAAATCACACCCTCTTTATTCAACAAATTTTTAGATAATTCCAGCCTTTTGCTCATAAATGACAGCCATTTGCTATGTCTTAGCGGGTCATCCTTGTCGACGACTTTTCCATCAGGGTATTTATCAAGCATGCGTTTGTCTTTATAATGAAAATCATCTCCTCCTGTATTATATGGGGGATCTATATATATAATATCTATTGAATTTCTGTGTGTGTAGTTTAGACATGTCAATGAATGAAAATTATCTCCTTCAAGCAATATGTGTGGTTCATTGACACATTTATTTTTTGATTTTATTTGTAAATCTTTTTTTTCCTCAAGAAGTGGTATTTTATTAACACTTTCTTCTTCAAATGCTTCAGGCACATCCATCCATACAAGACCAAATTTCTTATGCTTAATGGCATTATTTAGCTTTTTATTTTCTTGCCTTAAAGCTTTAATTTCATCCAATAATTTTTCTATCTCATTTGCCATTTATACCCTTTACTCTGTTTTTACAAATTATATTTCTTGCAGCTTTAAAAACTTCAATATGCTCAATTACTATAGCTACCCAATTAGGCACTTTATTTTCTTTCCATTGTTTCACACTTTGATAGCTGCATCCTGCATATTCTGCAAAATCCTTCTGAGACATTCTCAACTGTTTCAATTTCTCTTTCAGTTCTGTTTTCGTCATAATATCCCATATTTTAGAAAAAGTATATATATCATACTAATTAAATACCTATATCTAGCTGTTTTAAGACTTATATGGTATAATATATATACTTTTTAAAAGCTTAATCATTTAGATATAATACGAAGGTAATAAAGGGAATTTAACAATGGAAGATGTGCTAAAGAAATTTCAAGATGACAATGTAATATCACCATATAATGAACTAATCTCATATGAAACACTATGGATGAGAGAGGGGGCGACATTAAAAAAAGTTGCATCTGAATATTTAAAAAATTATGATTTGCCTTCAAAAGCTATCAACTATATATCTGACTTAGAACTTTTAGATAACACAAAATCTTTTTTTAATAAAATAAATATTAATTTTTCAATTATCACAGCACAAAGTTATCAATATCCAAAAGATCTTAAAGATGCGAAATATCAAATTAAAATTCTTTATTACCGAGGAGATATTGATTTATTGACAACTCCAAAAAGAATTTCAATCGTTGGTGCGAGAAAAGCATCACCTGAAGGTTTGGCAAGGGCGAGCAAGATAGCAAAGGAACTTGTTAAAAAAGGATATGTAATAGTCTCTGGTCTTGCAGAAGGAATTGATACAGCAGCAATGACATCAGCCTTAAAAAACAATGGACAATTAATAGGAGTAATAGGAACTCCAATTAATGAGTATTATCCAAAAAAAAATAGAGAATTACAAGATTTGATTGCGAAAAATCATCTCTTGGTTAGCCATGTTCCAATTTACAGATATTCACAAGAACATTTCAATACTAAAAGATTTTATTTCCCACAAAGAAATGTCACGATGGCAGCAGTATCAGATGCAACAATTATTGTTGAAGCTTCAGATACAAGTGGTACCTTAACACAAGCAAGAGCATGTGTTGAAATGGGAAGAAAACTTTTTATTCTCAACTCATGTTTTGAAAATCAAGCTATTAAATGGCCACATACTTATGAAAAAAAAGGTGCCATCCGTGTCAATTCAATGAACGATATTTTTCAAGGTTTGCAAGATGACTTATAAGCCTCATAAATTAGACATTGAATTACATCCTAGAATACATATAGCATCAGATGATTTATGCATTTATTTCTTAGAAAAAGAATCAGAAGGGTATTCTGCCTCGGATGCCAATAATATTATATACAATTTTAAAAAACCGTTATCAAGACGAGAATATTCTGACTGGTACTATAAAGAAAAAGCAATCAAACAAATTTCTTTAATGGTCAATAATATTCAATTTCCAAAATGTTTTATTGTGCCAGCTCCAACATCAAAACCAAGAAATTCAGAAGAGTGGGATAATAGAATTGATCAAGTTGTTGACGGTATTACTCAGCAACAAGTAATAATAGCAAAAATTTTAGATGTTACAATACCGTTACAGCCAGCCCACAATGGTGGTAATAGAGATATTCAAACAATTAAAAACTTTACTTCTTGCACAGTATTACCACAAAATGGAATCAATACGGTAATTTTAGTTGATGATGTGCTCACCACTGGTGCCCATTTTAGAGCATGGAAAGAGATAATACTTGAGTGCAACCCTCATATTAAACATGTCTTTGGACTGTTTTTTGCACTACATTTGTGGAAAGATTTTGAAAATCTTTAAGTGTTAAAAATCTTATTCATAAAATATACTCTCTTCTCCGCCAGGAAGGTAGCGCTTCATTCTAATCTGTTCAAATCTAAATTTTAAAGGCCATTGTCCTTTTTCAATTTTATTGTCATATACATAATGATTTACTGCTTTTCTAAAAATAGTATCAAGTTTTTCCCTGTATTGTTTAAATATATCGTGCTGGTAAAAGTTGATTTGTGTAAAGTGCATAGACCAATCTTTATCACTTTGATTTTCTTTGCTATAGCATTGAGAATTATTTTCAAACTTTCCTATAAGCTCCTCACAATATTCTTTACTGATTACATCATCATAAGTGGTAATATAATTATGCATACTTCCTTGCCTTTAAGAGATGTTATTTTTTCGCATATTTTTAACAACCTTTCGGCTATCGCTACCATATTGAACATTTAACATGGCTAAGTTTAGATAATGCATACTTTTTTGTGTATCTATATTTTCCAAAAAACAGAAACGCGCCACAGTTTGGAGCTGCCTTAATCGGTGCTGAAAGAGGGAATACGAAGATTGAATAGAATTTTCCCGTTTTCTGTAGATATAATTAACTGTTTCATGAATGTCATAACTATGTTTGTTATACAGCAGACGTAATGTCAGTAAAATATCTGCGAACACATTAATATCCTCAGGAAGTGAATATCTCATTAATAACTCTTTTTTAATGACCATTGCACTAAACATAGCTCTAGGGGCAAGAATTAATTCTTCCAAATTCATTCTTTTTGGCATTAACACTCTATCTGCATTCCCAAAGTGTATTTCATAAAACATTTTCTTTGGAAGGTCCAAAAGAACATCATCCGAATCAACTCTGCAAATATAATCTCCTTTAGCTTTATGTACTCCAAGATTGAAAGGATGTCCATCAGAACCTGATTGATATGCTGTTTTAAAGTATTTGCAAGCACTATTTTTTGCAATTTTAACTAGCTCTGAATCATCTGAGCAGTCATCAACCAATATAATTTCAAAAGGCTGTAATTTTTTTACCGATCGAATACACTCCACAAACAACATTATTGGAGTATTGTAAAAAGGTATAATTACTGAAATTTTTATGTCATATTGCATCGTCACAATTTTCAATCATACTCATCAAGTGCCTTTTAAACTCGACCTCACTTTTTACTTCTTCACTGTCATCATTAAATATAACATAATATTCAATTGCATTTCGAATATTTTTTTCTTCATAAAAATATTCTTTATTCAAACTAGGCTTAATCCATATAATTTCATTCTGATCCGCATAATGAAGAGCTATCCAGATATCTACATCAGCATGCTTTTGAATATATTCAATTTTATCTGGCCTAATCCAATAATCCTTTCCTCTTCGTTGTTCTGTCCCTGTAACCTCTACCATCAGAAGCTTTTTCCCCTCTTTAGAAAGTATAGTCAGGTCAGGTGTTCCTTTTTCTTCTGGATGCTCAGGAATCATTTGATTACTATCTGCTCCAAATCCAGAAACATCTACTATGAAACTAGGAAAGTTTATTTTAAACCATGCTGTTACATGCTCAAGTCTAACTTTTTCTTTTTTCCAAGCCTCTTCACCATAAGAGTGATTCCAAAAAAGATTTTCACGTTCTTTAAGTTCTTCACAGCTTATTTCACTTCCAACGTGCAAATCCATTCCAACCCAAGTCCTATGTCTTATACTCGTGCAATACTCATCATCAATATATACCCAAACCCTATCTTGTTCTTTACCCTTGTTCTCTTTGATTTTTGTAATCTGGCTCATTAACACACTCCAATTTATTTGGTTTTTTTATACTAATTGGTATTGTACCATATTCGTTACCCCAGCCATCAAATCCTTTTCTTTTTTGTCTAGCAAATATGTCTATTCTCTTACCGTCTGTCATTTCTACGATAGCATCGTAAAAGGATTGAGGTTTAACACTATGAGCAGAAGCACTTTCTGTAAAAATATTCTTCATAAATCCTAATTTATCTTTTTTAAATATGCATTTACCTTTATAGCCAAATAATACATATTCGGTTACAATCTGAAATGGACCAAAAGGACAGGGACCGGTTTTTTGTCCCATGTAATCATTGTATAAAAATTATATCCCCACTGCTCCATTAAATCAAATGACATTTTTAAAAACGGTTCACCTGTCTTTTTATCCTTACTGTTTGTCGTCCATAGAAATAAAAAGGAATTTTCTGTTCCTAATTCATTAATTGGTAATTGTAATAATTTTTCTTTTGATAAAGTTGGATAGTCAAGTGTAATACCTTGATTCGGCCTCACTTTCCTTTTACCTGTTTTTCCTTGATTCCATGGTGGGTCAACCACAATAGTAGAATATTTTCCATACATAGATTTATCAAAATCAAATATTTTTTCCTCTTGAATTGTTCCGCATATCGTATTCATCTTATTCCCCTTCATATAGTATAATATTCACTTGTTGCTGTAGTACTTCTTTAAGCAAAAGCCTTACCAACTTTATTTTCTGTATATTTATTATATAATAATAAATATAATAAATCAATTATTTATTGAATATATAATGACTTAATTTCTTGATTTTACCAATTATTTATTGTATAGTTTTATATCTTTTTTTGTAACAGGATAAACAAATGTCATATGAAGATTTTTTGATCTATTTAAAAAACAATAAGTTAACTATAAAAAAAGTT
>JAJRPL010000179.1 GCA_024280815.1 Bacteroidota bacterium | reverse complement strand
CACAGAAGAAGAACGAGAAGAAGTGTATATTAGAGGCTTTTTAGGGAAAATGATTTTTAGTGGTGAAGAAGCCTTAAAAAAATGTAGTGTATTATCAGGTGGTGAAAAAGTACGTTGTATGTTGTCAAGAATGATGATGATTAGAGCCAATGTCTTATTGTTAGACGAACCTACCAACCATTTAGATTTAGAATCTATACAAGCATTTAATAATTCACTTAAAAACTTTAAAGGAACAGTATTGTTTGCAACACATGATCATGAATTTTCTCAAACGGTTGCCAATAGAGTTATAGAGTTGACACCTAAAGGGGTTATTGATAGATACATGACTTTTGATGAATATTTTGGTGATAAAAAGATTAAAGAACAACGCGAGAAGATGTATAGTTAAACATCTATCGTGTAATTATTAAAGCTTATTAATTTTTTTTGTTTAGGGTAATGAATTTAAATCATCAGAACCAATGATAATAGTATATAAATGAATATGAAAAAAACATTCATAGTAGTATCACTAATAATTACAGCAACTTTTACGTTTGCACAAAAAGACCTCTCTAAAGATTATGATTACAAGGTTAGTAAGCCTTATAAAGTAGTAGATGCAAGAAGTAAAGAGTATTTTAGTAATGGAACAGAAGTTTTAGGAGTAAAAATAAAAGCCAATAAAAATCAAGTACTACTACAAAAATATAATGTAGAAGGAATGAAAGAAATAGGTAAAGAAGTATATAATGATTTACCTAAAAACTTTATTTACGAAGGTCTTGTAGAGGCACAAGATAAATTTTATTTTTTCTACTCTTCATGGACAGGTAAAAAAACAAAACATGAACGTTTATTTTATAGAGAGATAGATTTTGGAACAGGAACTTTTAAAGGGGATTCAAAACAAATTATTGACCATGATGGTTATTTAGTTGGTTCCTTTGGTCGTAGAGGTGCTAAGTTTGACTTATTAACTTCAGAAGATCAGTCTATAATACTAATTCAATATAGAAAAAAACCAAAAGTAAAAAAAGACACAAAAAGTTGGGATATAATTAATGTAGATGTTTTTGATTCAAATCTAAATAGCTTATGGAAGAGTACATATACCATGCCTTATACTGAACGAAGAATGAATTTTTTAGATAATCTAATTGATAATGATGCTAATGTATTTATGTTAACAAAAGTTTTTCATGATGATAGTAATAACGATAAAAAGAACAGATTATCTAAAGAAGCAAATTACCATATAGAACTTTTCGAATTAAACAAGACCTTAGATGAAATTAAAACTTCAAAAATAAGTTTAGAGGATAAGTTTATTAAAGGTATTAAAATGTACCAATCATTAAATAAAGATATTTTTTGTGCGGGTTTTTATAATAAAGGTAAAGGTTCAGTTACGGCAGATGGTTTATTTACTTATAAAATGAATCAAAAAGGTGTTTTATCATCTAAAAATTATTATGAAATACCATTAGAAATACTAAACCAATACGTTAAAAGAAAGACAAAACATAAAAATAACAGGAAAAATAAAAAAGGGAAAGCAGAATATAAAGATTTAGAATTAAAAGATGTTATCTTTTTTGATGATAATAGTATAGGTTTAATAGGTGAAGTAAATTATATACGTACTTATCAACATGTGGGCATGAATGGGACGACAGGAGCTATAAGTATATTGTACCATTATGACGATATTCTTTTCACAAAAATCAATTCAAATGGAGACTTGGCTTGGATGAAGAAAATACCAAAAAGACAAAGTGGAGGGAATGGTCAAGGGGGAATGTCATACACCTATTTTTACGCAAATGGAAATCATTATATCATATATTTAGATAATGTAGAAAATATTGATTTGCCTTTAGACAAGTTTCCAGCAAGACATACTGATGGCAAAGGAGGTTTTTTAACTTCTTTAAAAATAAATGATGTAACAGGTAAAGCTGTAAAAGGTTCTGTTTTAGATTTTAGAAAAATTAAAGGAGGTATTGTTGCTTACCAATTCAATACAGATAGAATTGTGAAAATTAAAGATAATGAATTTTTTGTTGAGGTTTACAAAAAGAAAAAAGAAGATATTTTTTTAAAAGTAGAGATAAAAAATTAATTTTCAGAAAGGATTAATGTTAAACAAAAAAAGGAAGCATTTTGCTTCCTTTTTTAATATATTTATTTGATGTAATTATGGTCTTGCAACTTCATAAAGGCCATCTTTTCTTTTCTTATAAAAAACACCATTTAATTTTTGATATTGAACTCCTCCTAGTGTAGCCTTTTGAGTTCCCTTAGGAAGTTCCTTAAGTATAGCACCTTTAGGAGCCGGTCTTAAAACAAATCTTTTGTTCATTTTTGCATACCACACCCCATCAATAATATAATAGTCAATTTCTTTATGGGTGATTTTTTCAGGTTTTTTTTCAGAACTGTTAATAGTAGGTTTCTTACTAACAGTACTTTGTGCACTAATACTACCAACTGTAGCTAAAGCAAAGCACAGTGTAATAATTAATTTTAACTTTTTCATTTCTCTTATTTTTTGTAAATGTATTGAATAAGGTGTTTCTCACCAAATTCTTAGTAAGTTAAGTTTTACGATACCATTTTAGAGAATTACAAATAATCTTTCAAAAGTCATGCCATTTTAGATAGCTAGATGATATAAAGATTGAAATGAAAAGTAAATATATGAATTACAATCCAATTTTCATTTTCACATTCAATACCCTACGTGATAAAAAATTAGGAATACCTACTGAGCGTTGGGCAGAAATATCTCTTACCCAAGTATTGGTAATTGAATTTTGAACATCAAACATATTGAAAAGTTCTATACCAATAGAAAATTCTTTTAAATTTTGCAGCCATTTTGCATTTGACTTATTTTCACTATCCTTAAAAACATAAGACATACCAATATCTGATCTAAAATAATCTCTTAACCTATTTTGAAAAACATACGGGTCTGCATAAGAAGGTGAACCACCTGGTACACCTGTATTATATACCATATTCAAATACATTTTTAAGTTAGGATAGTTAGGTACATAATCTTGAAATAAGACGGCAAATTTCAAACGTTGATCGGTGGGCCTAGAAATATATCCTCTATTGTCAATATTTTCTTTGGTTTGTAAGTAGCCAAAACTAAAATAAGATTCTGTTCCTGATACAAATTCACCATTGATTCTAGCATCAAAACCAACAGCATAAGCCTCAGCATTGTTTTTTGCACGATAACGGATTTGTACATTGTCTACCGTAAACGGATTGACATCCGACAAGGTTTTATAATAAGCTTCAGTAACCAGTTTAAAAGGTCTATCCCATAGTTTAAAACTATAATCATTTCCTAAAATAAAATGAATAGAACGTTGGGCTTTTACCTCAGGATGTACCACCCCTAAAGAGTCTCTCAATTCTCTATAAAAAGGAGGCTGATAATAATAACCGCCAGAAACTCTAAAAAGCATGTCTTTATTCCAATCGGGTTTAATGGCAAATTGAACTCTCGGACTTACTACGGTTTGACCTTTTGAGGTAGTATTGTTAGTCTTTACTTTCCAATGTTGAGCTCTTACACCTAAATTATACCATAACTGATGGTCATTGATATAAAAAGTAGTACTCCATTGTCCAAAACCAGCTATTCTATTAATTTGAACATTATTCGTTGCTCTTATACTGGTAAAAGGGATAATAGGACCTGTAAAAGGAGTGTAAGGTTCGTCATTTCTAGGGAGTAGGTGAGGAGGGCGTAATGAAAAACCTGCTGAGTCTACTACTTCCCATTCTATAATTCTATCTTTGATATCTTCTAACTGGTATTTAGCTCCAAACTCAAAAACATGATCCTCTTTTTTTAGTGTAGCTTTAATTTTAATATTCGAGATTAAAGCATCTAAATCGTTCCGAGCATGATCTAGTTGTGAGCCAATGGCTTGTGGAAATTCTACATCTCCAAAATTATCACTTCCAAAATCTGAATTTACATCACCAATATTATAATAAGCTAAAATATCATAATGTTCTTCTTCTTGTGTGTTATACCTTGATGTAGTTAATTCTAATTTAAGGTTATTGTTAACTAAATAATTAGCCTTTAAAGCTCCGAAAAGAGTTAAATATCGATCTTCTTCTTTACCTTGGTAATTTACTAACAATACTTTGGGATTGTCAATAGATCCGAATTTTGTACTTTGACTGATAGGTGTATAATTATAGTTGTTTAAAGAAAAATTACCTAAAAAATCTAAATTAAATTTATCGTTAAATTGATAAGAGATATAAGTTTGTACATCAGTAAAGTTGGGCTTATAATTTATTTCTATATCTTTTTTATTCACAAATAAACTGTTATTTCTATACCGAACTCCTAGAATAGTAGAAAGCTTGTTTTTAAA
Source organism: Bacteroidota bacterium (assembly GCA_024280815.1). Lineage (GTDB taxonomy): Bacteria > Bacteroidota > Bacteroidia > Flavobacteriales > Flavobacteriaceae > Aureibaculum. The sequence goes on along the minus strand of JAJRPL010000179.1, from coordinate 288 downwards.
TGCTACACCTTCTACTGTAGCACTCGCTCCTAGTAAACTTGCCTCAATACTTGCTTTAAACTCTTTAGGTTTTCTGTAGGTAATGTCTAATACCGAAGATAGTTTATCGCCATATTTAGCTTGAAAACCACCTGCTGAAAATTTTATATTTTGTGTCAAATTTGGGTTGACAAAACTCAACCCTTCTTGTTGACCAGAACGTACTAAAAACGGACGGTAGACTTCTATGCCATTGACATAGACTAGGTTTTCATCATAATTACCGCCTCTAACATTGTATTGGGTACT
>JAJRPL010000178.1 GCA_024280815.1 Bacteroidota bacterium | reverse complement strand
ATTATACTGGCATTATTATTGTTTGTTACTGTAGCAGTGATTATTTATTTTGAGATTGCTATCAATAATTTCAAACAAAAAGGATATGTGTCTGATGATTTAATGTGGATAGAAATTGGGCGTTATATAATAGTTTTAGCAATGCTTTTTACTACTGTTGGATTATTTTATTTTTTTGGAACAAAAGAAGGTAGATTGGTTTCTTTCTTTTCTCCTGGAGCAATTTTAACAACATTATTATTAGTATTGAATTTTAAACTTTTTGGTATTTATGTACAAAAATTTGCTCAATACAATGAACTTTATGGGTCAATTGGAACATTACTAGTATTGATGATTTTCATTTGGTTAAACTCTATAATTTTATTATTAGGGTTTGAATTAAATGCCGCCATCATCGGATTAAAAAGAAAATGCAAAAAATAGTAAAAAAATATAAGCTCATACTATTAATAGTAATATTCATTACTATTAGTAGCAATGCTCAACATAAAAAATCTATTGACTTAAATTGGCAAACTGATTTTGAACACGCTAAACAATTAGCAGCATCAGAAAATAAAAATATCCTTATTTACTTTACAGGTTATGATAGAATTAGCTCTTGCAACTTATTAAATAAAGATTTTTTCTATACCGAAAAATTTCAAAAGATAGCTCAAAAAAACTTGATTTTGGTTAGAGTAAATACTCCCAAAAGAGAAAATGCCATCTCTGAAGATCAAAAAGAAAAAAACATTTTATTGAGTAAACAATACCAATTAAGAGTGCATCCAACTGTGGTTTTAACCAACGCTAAAGGAAAACAATTAGGTAAAGTTGAAAGTTACAATTACCTACACGACACCAGTAAACACTATGATTTGATTGAAAATAATTTATAATAAATCAATAGCCTCAACGCAAAGACACGAGGTGTATTTCTAAAAAAACTTGTGAGCCAAATTCTTAGGGTTTTATCAAAGGCTCACTATATATACCTCAAAAACTTTCAGAGTTAAACTTCTCACAATATTTGTCTCATTACAATCTGTTTCTAAAATGAATTAATTATATTTGCTTCATAAATAAGAGAAATAAGTATTAAAATTTTGATAATTGAATCTATTTGAAAACACTCAAATTGTTCTTCAAGTCTAATCTTGCTCTTTGTTAATGGTAATACAAGAATAGCAGGTAATACATTTTAATTAATAAAAAAATTGCTCAGTTATATTTAAGACAATTGTGTAGATTATAAAAGCCTATGTTATTGTTTTACAAGCTAAAGCATACAACCTTATAGAGTTATATGCTTTATAGAAACGTATTTAAGAAAAAGAAAAATGAAAAAAATTATAATTTTTATTGCCATAATACTCCTAGATTCTTGTGGAAGCTCTAAAACAAGTACTCAAGATAAACCTGTAGTTTCAAATTCAGAAGTAATAGCTGTAAATAATAAACCTATATCAAAGATTATAGAAAAACCCCAACCTAAAGACACCCTTTTTGTAGCTTTAACTAACCCTTCAGATATTAAAAAAGGAAAAGAGTTGTTTAACAACAACGCTTGTTCTGCATGCCACCGTACTGATGCTGGCGGAATGATAGGCCCTAATCTTACAGATGAATATACAATTTCAGGTTGTGATTTTGAAGGAATATATACTAGCATCTCTAAAGGTAAACCCAATACAGGTATGCAAGCATATGAAAAGCAACTAAGTAAAAAAGAAATTCAACAAATCACAAGCTATATACTCACGTTAAAAGGTACTTCACCTAAAGAACCTAAGCGTCCTGAAGGAGAGCGTTGTACCGAGTAAATAATAATTATAAAAAGCTACTCCTAAAAATTATTTTTAGGAGTAGCTTTAATTCTATTTGTTTACTGAAAAACCACTGACCCAGGAATTAATCCTGTAGTAACAGTTTCTTTTAAAGAGTTATCTGACAAGTCATAAACTTTAAGTGACCCTTCACTCTGAAAATCACCTGCATCTGTAGTATATAGCTTTCCGTTATTAGCTTTCATACTATAATAAAAACCATCCAACCCTGTAACTTCTGTTGTAGGCAATTCTGTAGCGGTCGTTGACATTTCATACACTTTTCCGCTAAGACTATAATACACTTTATCAGCATCTAGCGTCAAATTGTTTGGATGCTCTGTAGCTTCAAAATCAAAAAAAGACACTTCATTATTTACAATTTTAGCCAGCTTACCATTAGTTTCGGCACCTGAAAAACTTGGCTTACCTCCACACAACACCCAAATTGTACCACTGGCATCTTTGATAATTCCATTAGGTACATCACCTACTTCTAACGTTGAAATAACTGTATTTGAACTTACATCTATAACCTCAACTTTATTATTCTGACTAAAACCGCCTTGTAGGTTTATATAAATTTTATTACCATCAACCAGCATTTTTTCTGGCCCCTCGCCTACTGGAATCTTTTTAGTAACAGTATTTGTAGCTAAATCTACCACAGCAATATAATCGTCTGTAGCATCACCAGCATCTCCCCAATTTGAAATATAACCTGTAGTGCCAACGGCTACAAAATAACGAGGATTTTTAATATCATCACCTTCAATAGTAGCAATGTTTTTCATGGTATAACGATTAGCCACCTCAATTTTATGAGAATTATTTACAACAATATAAGCAAAATCATTGTGTAACGTCATGGACTGAACAACACTTCCCAAATCTTTATTATTTACTGCTTTAAAAATACTTTGTGTTACATCTCCAGCCTCGTCAACATGACTTAAGGTTCCAGATCCATTTTGAAATGGTCCTTCATTGGTAATAAAATAACCTTTTTCATAATCGCCTTTTGGTAATTGTGGAGAGTCATCTTCAGAACATGAATAGGTTAATAATAATGTTAAAAATAATAATGTTACTAATTTGAATTGTTTCATTGTTTTTAAAATTTATAGTTAATATTGAATTCGAAATTTCTATTAGGCATCGGCCTGTAGGCTACAGATTGATAAGCTGTATTCCATACATTATTTACCAATACTCCAACAGTTAGTTGTTGCTTAAAAAAACTTTTGTAGAT
>JAJRPL010000177.1 GCA_024280815.1 Bacteroidota bacterium | reverse complement strand
TCCTCATCTTTTTTAATTAAATTTTCAATAGAATCAGAATCAACTCTAACAAATTTTATTGGTTGTTTGTCAGCAGACATTTCAGAGTTTTCTGTTTCAAATTTTTGAATCAAATGTGATACAATCGGAGAATCTAACAACAACACCTCATAACCTTTCTCTTTAGCCTGCTCAGTATACGCATGTTGTTCATCGACATTGTTAGCATATAATAACACTAAATTACCATCTTTATCAGTTTGTATATCTTTTACTTTTTCTTTTAATTCATCAAATGTGTAATACGTATTATCAATAGTTGGGAACAATGCAAATTTCTGTGCTTTTTCAAAGAATTTTGGCTCAGAAAGCATTCCGTATTCAATTACAATTTTTATATCATTCCATTTTTGCTCAAATGCTTTTCTATCTTTTTTAAACAAAGATTGAAGCTTATCGCCTACTTTCTTGGTAATATAACTAGCAATTTTTTTAACAGCACCATCAGCTTGTAAATAACTACGTGAAACATTTAACGGAATGTCTGGTGAATCAATTACACCACGTAACATTTGTAAAAACTCAGGTACAATTCCTTCTACATTATCCGTTACAAATACCTGATTTTGATACAATTGAATTCTATCCTTTTGAACATCTATATTGGTAGTCAACTTAGGAAAATATAAAATTCCTGTCAAGTTAAATGGATAATCAACATTTAAATGAATATTAAACAAAGGCTCTTCAAATTGCATAGGATACAATTCTCTATAAAAAGAACTATAATCTTCATCCTTTAAAGATTTTGGTGACTTTGTCCATGCTGGATTAGGGTTGTTAATAATATTATCAACAGTAATCATTTTTTGAGGTTCAGTTGTTTCTTTACCCTCTTTATCTTTTATGGTTTTTGGTTTGTGCTTTGGATCTGGAATTTCTTTAGTACCAAATTTTATAGGAATTGGCATAAACTTATTATACTTCAATAACAACTCTTTAATTCTACCTTCTTCTAAAAATTATTGCGAATCACCATCAATATGTAATACGATTTCTGTACCTCTTTCTTTTTTATCAGCTTTAACCAGTGTAAATTCTGGAGAACCATCACATGACCAATGTACAGCCTTCTCACCTTTTTTAAACGATTTGGTTTTAATTTCTACTTCTTTAGAAACCATGAATGATGAATAAAAACCAAGCCCGAAATGACCTATAATACCAGCGTCGTCAGCTTTTTTATCTTTAAACTTTTCTAAAAACTCTTCTGCACCAGAAAATGCAATTTCATTAATATACTTTTTCACTTCATTTTCTGTCATTCCTATACCATTATCACTAATAGTTAAGGTTTTTGCATCTTTATCAACTTTTACTTCTAATTGTAAATCATCTACTTTACCTTTATATTCTCCAATTGAAGCTAAGTGTTTTAACTTTAATGATGCATCGGTCGCATTTGAAATCAATTCTCGTAAAAAGATTTCATGATCTGAATACAAGAATTTCTTAATCAGTGGAAATATATTATCAACCGAAACGTTAATTGTTCCTTTTGCCATAATTTTTAAGTTTTAAATTTTTTTTGTCATTTATATGATTGTACTAGTCAAAAAAAATACCAAAACCATTAAAATGACAAGATGGCAGAACACCAATTTAATTAAACTTATAACTCAAGCCAATCTGAAATCTATTTAATCGAAATGTACTTGATGACAAGCTTATGTTATACAATTTTGTTAATCCGTAATTATACCTGGCATTAATCAATAATTTATCTGAAATTTTATAAGAAACACCCAGTGCTACTCCAAAATTAAAAGACTTATCTAACTCTTTTTTATCTATTAAAAAACTAACATTTGGACCAAAAAAAATGTAAAACTTCTTAGTAAGCTTATATTTTAATTCTAAAGGTATTTCTATTTGATCTTCATAGCTGACATTATAAAAATAAGACAATCCTGATTGTAAAGAAATCTTTTCTGAAAGTTTCTTTTCCGCAAACATTCCAACATAAAAACCTGAATCAATACGATCATCTCCACTCCTACTTATTATAGATTCAGAAATTCTAGGAGACTGAAACACACCTGTATTTACACCAAATTCAATTTGGGCAGTTACATTTACTGTTACAAATAAAACAATCAAACTTGTTAGTAATACATTTTTTTTCATAATGGTTGATTTTAAGGTTATACTTCAAAATTATTATTTATACTAACTCGAAATTTTTAATTAACTACAATTAACCTTCATTTTGTTAATTTAACATAAGCACAACAATTGATAGCTTATGCTTAAAATTTTATTTATATTTGACTATTATAAATAGTTAAGCAATAATACATGTACAATTCAAGAATTACAGGTTTAGGTTATTATGTGCCTGACAATGTTGTCACTAATGATGACTTGTCAAAATTAATGGACACCAATGATGAATGGATTCAAGAAAGAACGGGTGTAAAAGAACGCCGTTGGATACCGAAAGAAAGTGATGATACTTCTGCTGTAATGGGTGCTAAAGCCTCCAGAATTGCTATTGAACGTGCCGGCTTAACTAATGATGATATTGATTTTATTGTCTTTGCAACGTTGAGTCCCGATTATTTTTTCCCTGGTTGTGGGGTGCAAATTCAAGACATGTTAGCTATGCCAACTATTGGTGCTATAGATATTAGAAATCAATGTTCTGGGTTTATCTATGCCATTTCTACTGCTGATCAGTTTATAAAAACGGGTATGTATAAAAATATTTTGGTGATTGGTGCTGATTATCATTCTAATGCCTTACTTAAAACAACTCAAGGAAGAGGAACTGCTGTCATTTTTGGTGATGGTGCAGGTGCCTGTGTACTCTCTAGAACAGAAGACAATACCAAAGGTGTTTTATCTTCTCACTTACATAGTGAAGGAAAACATGCTGACAAATTGATTGTAGAGTCACCAAGTGTTAGAAATTGGGTAACTGACCTTATTGCTTCTAAGGGAGATGATGTTTCATATTACCCATATATGGATGGTACCTTTGTCTTTAAAAATGCCATAGTACGTTTTAGTGAAGTGATTATGGAAGGCTTAAATACCAATAACCTTACTCCTGCCGATATTGATTTATTTATTCCGCATCAAGCAAATTTAAGAATCTCTCAATATGTGCAAAAGAAATTTGGTTTACGTGATGACCAAGTCTTTAATAATATTCAAAAATATGGAAACACTACAGCTGCCTCAATTATTATTGCTTTAACTGAAGCTTGGGAACAAGGTAAGGTTAAAGAAAATGACACTGTAGTTTTAGCTGCTTTTGGTAGTGGCTTTACTTGGGGAAGTGTGATTATTAAATGGTAAAATTAACTTGTAGTTATGTGTTCGTAATTCCAAAAATTAAACCCTAAATTCAAAAATTAAACGAAAACAAATGTTGAAATATTTAAAAACATAATCTCAACATCAGACGAAATAAATAATTCACCTGCAAATCATAAAATACCAATTGATAAAAATGACTATGAAACTTTAAAACAAGCAGTCAATCTATATTTATCTAATTGGAAAAATTTCATTAGATCTCAGACACAAACTCTTTCACCATCAACATCACATCTTTTTCTGCTGTTTTTGCTGCCAATTGCACAGCCTCATGTGAAACGGACTCTGCTTGCCCTTCCAGCCCTAAATCAGTAATTATAGAAATACCCAAACAATTCATATTCATGTGTTTTGCTACTATAACCTCAGGTACAGTACTCATTCCCACAGTATCTGCTCCCATAGCCTTGACCATTATATATTCTGCTGGTGTTTCAAAAGTTGGGCCTTGTAACGCTAAATATACTCCTTCTTGAAGATTAATTTTATGCTCTTTAGCTATTGCTTTAAATTGAGAGATCATTTGTAAATTATAGGGTTCATGCATATCGACAAACCGAACCCCAAAACGTTCATCATTTGCACCTCGTAATGGATGCTCGTTCATCATATTGATATGGTCAGTAATAACCATAACATCACCTACTTTAAATTTCGGGTTTACACCGCCTGAAGCATTTGACACAATTAAATTCTCTATACCTAAAAATTTAAAAACTCGAATAGGAAAAGTCAACTCTTGCATAGACCATCCTTCATAATAATGAAAACGCCCTTGAAGAGCCACTACTTTTTTACCTGATAATGTTCCGTAAATGAGATTTCCAGAATGTCCTTGTACTGTTGACGTTGGAAAATTAGGAATCTCAGTATAAGGAATACTCTGTTCTATATCAATAATTTGTGTTAAATTGCCTAGGCCAGTACCTAGTACAATTCCATATTCTGAATTAACAAAACCTTTATCTTTTAAAAACTTAACTGTTTCTTGTACTCTGTTCCACATAATTAATTATTAATTTATCAAAATCTTTTTGATGCTCTATAAAACTTGTTTCTATTGGTAAATAATAAACCTCATCATCAACTGCCATAAAACTTCTTATATAATCTTTTTCAGTAGTCAAAATAATTTTTTTAGTTGAATCAAGTTCATCATAAGCTGTCTTAATT
>JAJRPL010000176.1 GCA_024280815.1 Bacteroidota bacterium | reverse complement strand
TATACAGGTTTAGGTAAAAAACCTATTTTGAATATTGTACAAAAATCTGCTACAGGAGCAGGAACAAATATCATTGCAGGTTTAGCAACAGGAATGATTTCTACATTCCCAACAGTAATCTTATTTGCTGCTGCAATTTGGACTTCTTATGCCTTAGCAGGATTCTATGGTGTAGCCATGGCTGCATCAGCAATGATGGCAACAACCGCCATGCAATTAGCTATTGATGCTTTCGGGCCTATTGCAGATAATGCAGGTGGTATTGCCGAAATGAGTGAACAAGATCCTATTGTTAGAGAACGTACAGATATATTAGATACAGTTGGTAATACGACAGCTGCAACTGGAAAAGGTTTTGCGATTGCTTCTGCTGCTTTAACATCATTAGCACTTTTTGCTGCTTATGTAACCTTTACAGGAATTGACGGAATTAATATTTTTAAAGCACCCGTTTTAGCCATGTTATTTATTGGTGGAATGGTGCCTGTAGTATTCTCTGCTTTGGCAATGAATGCTGTTGGTAAAGCTGCAATGGAAATGGTTTATGAAGTAAGACGTCAGTTTAAGGAAATTCCTGGAATTATGGAAGGAACTGGTAAACCAGAATACGATAAATGTGTTAAGATTTCTACCGAAGCATCATTAAAAGAAATGATGTTGCCAGGGTTGTTAACTATTGGTTTTCCATTAGTAATTACTTTCTTACCAATGATATTTGGAATGGACAAATTAATGATTGCTGAAATGTTAGGTGGTTATATGGCTGGAGTTACGGTATCTGGTGTTCTTTGGGCGATCTTCCAAAACAATGCAGGTGGTGCTTGGGATAATGCAAAAAAATCTTTTGAAGCTGGTGTAATGATTAATGGTGAAATGACACATAAAGGTTCACCTGCTCATGAAGCAGCTATTACTGGTGATACTGTTGGTGATCCGTTTAAAGATACTTCTGGCCCCTCAATGAATATCTTAATTAAATTGACTTGCCTTATCGGATTAGTTATTGCTCCAATTCTAGGAGGACATACAGAAGATTCTAATCATGCTGATATGAATACTGTTGAGGTTACAGGAACAATTACTGACAATACAACTACCGAAGTAAAAGTATTAATGAAGAATGAAAACGGAGAAAAGAATGCAACGGTTATTACCACAACTGAAATTGATGGCAAAAAAGAAGTGAAAGTTGAAACCTTAGAAGGTGATGAAGTTGATCTTTTAGTAGCGAATCGTCAATAGAAATAATTTAAAGTATAGAATAAAAAAAGCGAACTGAAAAGTTCGCTTTTTTTATTTGATTATTTTTTACAGAGTTTAAAACAAACCATGTAGTTGAGCGTCAATTTTGTCAATAATTACACCTAAATCTTCAGGTTTATCAACTATATTTAAATTGTCAATATCAACAATTAGTAATTTTCCTTTAGTATACGTAGTTATCCAAGCTTCATAACGTTCATTCAATCTACTTAAATAATCGATACTAATAGTATTTTCATATTCTCTTCCACGATTATGAATCTGTCCAACCAAAGTTTGAATATTTGCACGTAAATAAATCAATAAATCTGGAGGAGTAACCAATTTTTCCATCAATTCAAATAATGTAGAATAATTAGTAAAGTCTCTGTTTGACATCAAACCCATGGCATGTAAATTAGGAGCGAAAATATGAGCATCTTCATAGATAGTCCTATCTTGAATAATATTTTTACCACTTTCATGGATTTCTAATATTTGTCTGAACCTACTATTTAAAAAATAGATTTGAAGATTGAAAGACCATCTTTCCATTTCAGAATAGAAATCATCTAAATAAGGATTCTCTTCAACAGATTCGAAATGAGGTGTCCATTTGTAATGTTTGGCTAATAGTTTGGTTAAGGTGGTTTTTCCTGCTCCAATATTTCCTGCAATAGCAACGTGCATTTTTTTGTTTTTAGGTTTTAAAGGTACTTATTTTTTTACAATTCTATAACGATGAATTGTAGTTCCGTCAAAGATATACATATCATTTTTATTTACATAAAAACTTTGAATAGATATTTTGTCAATAACGTTAATTGGTACAGAAATCTCATTATTATAATAGTATAAGTTATTCTCTTTTAAATAGATTAAAGTGTCCTTAAAAAAGGTAACCTTAGAAAAGCCAGTCAATTCAATATCTTTAATGAATGTACCATATTCATTAAAGTGTAAAAGACTATTTTTACCAACTAGCCAACAACTCTTGTACGTGCTAATTAATTTTTTGGCACTAAAATCAGCTTTATAAAAAGATAAAGCTTGTGTTATAAATTGAATTTTTTGAGTTTGATAATTATACAATTGTAAGGTATTATCATCTAAACTATAAATCCATAAATTATTATTTGATGATCCTTCAACTAAAAAAGCATTTTTTAAAAATGAGGAAGTATTAAAATTAATTGGTCTTGACAATTCATTCAAATTATTGTCTAACAGTAATACAGTATTGAAATTTTTGTAAAAAAGGATGATTTTTAATGGATTCTTAATATCAACTGATGTTATTTCACCCAATTGAGTATTGGT
>JAJRPL010000175.1 GCA_024280815.1 Bacteroidota bacterium | reverse complement strand
GTAACTACTAACGGGAAACAATGGGGCTATATCAATACTTCAGGAGAAATGGTTATACCAGAAAAATTTAAAGATGCTGAATTGTTTGGTAAAGAAGAATTGGCACCTGTAAAGGTTTCAAAAGCATGGGGGTTTATCAATAAATCTGGAGAGATAGTTATAGAAGATAAATATGCTATTAGTACGTTTAATCCTTTTACAGCCTTTTCTAAAGGAGTTTCTAAAGGTTTTATAGATGGAATTGCAAGAGTGGGTTTAAAGAAAAAATGGGGTTTTATTGATACTGAAGGTAATTTACTAAAAGATACTTGGTTTGATAGAGCAGAACCATTTGTTGAAATAAAATAGTATATATAAAAGATATATGAAGTGTGTATTAGTAACAGGAGGATCAAGAGGTATTGGCAAAGCCATTTGTATTAAATTGGCTGAAGATACAGATTACCATATTTTAATAAATTACCATTCAAATAAAGTTGCAGCTGAGGATACTTTAAGATTGGTGCAAGAAATAGGGAATACAGGTGAAGTTGTTCAGTTTGATGTTGCAAATTCAGATGCTGTTAAAAGTGCATTAGATCAATGGATGCAAAATAATGAAAGAGCAATAATTGAAGTCATTGTGAATAATGCTGGAATTACAAAAGATGGCTTGTTTATGTGGATGCCTGCTGAAGATTGGCACCAAGTAATAAATACCAGTTTGAACGGCTTTTTTAATGTAACCAATCATTTAATACAAAAAATGCTGAGCAATAGATATGGTAGAATTATCAATATAGTCTCTGTTTCAGGAGTTAAAGGCACGCCAGGTCAAACCAATTACTCTGCGGCAAAAGGAGCTGTTGTTGCGGCAACCAAAGCCTTAGCACAAGAAGTGGCAAAACGTAAAATTACGGTGAATGCTGTTGCACCAGGTTTTATCAATTCTGATATGACAGCAGAATTAGATGAAAAGGAATTGAAAAAAATGATACCCGTAAATAGATTTGGAGAGGCTGAAGAAGTGGCAGATTTAGTCTCGTTTCTAGCTTCAAAAAAAGCATCTTATATTACAGGAGAGGTAATAAATATTAATGGAGGAATTTATTCTTAACGCATAAAATGAAAAGAGTTGTAATCACAGGTATGGGCATTTACTCTTGTATAGGAGGTAACTTAAAAGAGGTAAAGGAATCTCTGTACGCAGGTAGGTCTGGGATAGTTTTTGATCAATAACGTAAAGATTTTGGTTATAGGTCTGCATTAACAGGTAAAGTTGATGAACCAAATTTAAAGAAAATGTTAACCCGTAGACAAAGAATAAGTATGGGCGAAGAAGCTCAATATGCATATTTGGCAACTGTTGAAGCATTGGAAAATGCAGGAGTAAGTCAAGATTTTTTAAATATTAATGAGGTAGGCGTTTTATTCGGAAATGACAGTACAGCAAGGTCAATCATTGAATCTGCTGATATAATAAGAGCTAAAAAAGATACCACTCTAGTTGGTTCAGGGGCTATTTTTAAAAGTATGAATTCAACAGTTTCTATGAATTTAGCTACTATTTTTAAGCTAAAAGGAATCAATTTAACTGTGAGTGCAGCTTGTGCAAGCGGATCTCATGCTGTTGGTTTAGGTTTTCATTTGATTAAAAGCGGATTACAAGACATGATTATTTGTGGAGGTGCACAATAGGTAAATAAATTTGCAATGGGTAGTTTTGATGGTTTGGGCGTTTTTTCTATTAATAAAAATCCGACAAAAGCATCAAGGCCTTTTGATAAAAACAGAGACGGTCTCATACCTAGTGGAGGAGGAGCTTCCTTAGTTTTAGAAACTTATGAATCTGCTGTACGAAGAGGGGCTAAAATTCTAGGCGAGGTAGTTGGCTATGGTTTTTCTTCAAATGGTGAACATATTTCAACACCTAATATTGATGGTCCATCAAGAGCCATGAAGAAAGCTTTGAATCAGGCAGGTGTATTACCAGAACAAATAGATTATGTAAATGCTCATGCAACTTCAACGCCAGTTGGTGACCAAAATGAAGCCAAAGCAATAGTTGATGTTTTTGGTGAAAAAGGACCTTATGTTAGTTCTACCAAATCAATGACTGGGCATGAATGTTGGATGGCTGGTGCAAGTGAGATTATTTACTCTATGTTAATGATGAAAAATTCATTTATAGCACCAAACATAAACTTAGAAGAAACTGATGAAGACTCAGCTAAATTAAATTTAGTGAAACAAACTATAACTAAAAAAATTGACGTATTTTTGTCAAATTCTTTCGGATTTGGAGGTACCAATTCGGCAATAGTTGTTAAAAAATTTAAAGAGTAGTAGCCCATGAGTAAAGATGAAATTATAAGTAAAATTAACGATTTTCTTATAGATGAATTTGAAGTAGAAACAGAAGATATTCAACCAGATGCTAACTTAAAAGATACCCTAGAGTTAGATAGCTTAGATTATGTTGATTTGGTTGTAGCTGTTGAGTCTAATTTTAATGTAAAACTAAAAGCAGAAGATTTTTCTAAAGTACAAAAACTTCAGGATTTTTACGATTTAATACATCAGAAAATGAATTAAAATTCTGTTCAATGGCTCAATGGGAAGGCAAATCTAGAGGTACGGTAGTTGGCTATAGAATATTTATTTTTTTATAAAAAATATGGGCTTAGGCTCTGCATACTTCATCTTATATTTTGTTGCTTTTTATTTTGTACTCTTTTCTCCTAAAGGCACGAAAGCATCCTATTTATATTTTAGAACCAAATTGCAGTATTCAAGTTTTAAAAGTGTAGTCAGTGCATATTTAAGTTACTATAGATTTGGACAAACCATTATTGATAAAATTGCAATCAGATCAGGTCTTCGAGATAAATTTACCTATGAATTTGATGGAGGAGAGAGAATAATTGAAATGTTAAAAAACAATAAAGGAGGTATACTCATTAGTGCTCATGTTGGTAATTTTGAAATTGCTGAGTATTTTTTTAAAGAAGCTGAAATAAATTCTCAAATAAACATTATAACTACTGATCAAGAACATGGTGATATTAAAGCCTATTTAGAATCGGTTACTGATCCTTCAAGTGTAAAACTTATTTTGATTAAAGAAGATTTATCACATATATTTGAAATTAATAATGCATTGAGTAATAATGAATTGATTTGCTTTACTGGTGACAGGTATTTTGAAGAAACACGATGTTTGACAGAAAAATTATTAGGTAAAGAAGCCAAGTTTCCTACAGGGCCTTTTTTATTGGCATCACGATTAAAAGTTCCTGTTGCTTTTGTTTATGTAATGAAAGAGACCAAAAAGCATTATCACTTGTATACACATATAGCTGAAGCTAAAAGTAGAGACTCTCAGGGGTTACTTCAAAATTACACTCAAAGTATAGAGTGGATTCTGAAACAATACCCTTTGCAATGGTTTAATTATTTTGATTGTTGGAAAAACTAGTCTATGAAGAATGTTTTAGTTGTTTATTATACACAATCGGGTCAATTGTTAGAAATTGCTCAAAATGTGGTTCGAAAATTAGAAAAGTCTAGTAAAATTCATGTAAGTTATCATCAAGTTAAACCTGTAAATAATTATAATTTTCCGTGGAAAAAAGATAATTTTTTTGATGTCTTTCCTGAGTCTTTTTTGCAAATTCCTTGCAAATTAGAAGAACCACAACCTGATGTACTTACAAAAAAATATGACTTAGTTATTTTGGCATACCAAATATGGTATTTAACGCCCTCTATTCCAATCAATTCCTTTTTAAAATCAGATGAAGCCAAAGTTCTCTTAAAAGATACTCCAGTCATAACCGTAATTGGCTGTAGAAATATGTGGATTCAAGCTCAAGAAAAAATGAAGGTTCTTCTTAATAAGGTTCAAGCAAAATTAGTAGGAAATATTGTTTTGATTGATAGACATATAAATCATGTAAGTGTGATAACCATTGAAAAGTGGATGTTTAGCGGTAAAAAAGAATCGTATTTAGGTGTGTTTCCAAAGCCAGGAGTCTCGCAAAAGGATATCGATGAAGCCACTAAATTTGGGAAACCAATTTTAAAAAGTTTATTACAAGATGACTATCAAAATTTGCAAGTTAACTTGCTGAAAATAGGTGCTGTACAGATAAATCCGTTTTTAGTTTTAGTCGACAAAAGGGCCAATGTCCTTTTCGGTAAGTGGGCGAATTTAATCATTAAAAAAGGAAAGCCTGGAGAGAAAAAACGTTTAAAGTGGATTGGTTATTTTAATAAATATTTAAAATTTGCGATTTGGTTCATTGCCCCAATAGTTTTTGTTGTATTTTTGTTAACT
>JAJRPL010000174.1 GCA_024280815.1 Bacteroidota bacterium | reverse complement strand
ATATTTTTTAACAATTGATGAAAAAGCTTTAATTAAAATATCTACTCCATCTTTTTTGTCATCTAATTGACCTGTATATAAGATTTTATTAATCTTAGGATCATGCTTTCTTAAATTAGGGTCAAACCTCTTTAAGTCAACAGTCATAGGGACATGTAAGACAGGAGTTTTTGAGAAAGATTTAAAATGAGATATTAAATTTTTTGTCATTAACAAATGAACATCAAATAATTTATAATGAATTTTTTGAAAAAGATTTTTTGAAATCAGTCCTTTTCCTTTATAGTAGACTTCAGGATGTTCACTTTCTTCTTTTAAAAGCTCACCACCTCTTAATTTGTGGACAAACCATAATAGTATGGCTGGTACAGTATGGCTTGAATAGTAAATTGATATAGTAGAAGAATCTATATGCTTTAAACTATAAAAAAATAAATATAAATTTGAATAAAAATTCCGAAATCTTTTTATAATAAATGAATTTGACTTTATTGTGGTATTAGATAAGTATTTATAAGACATTCCATCATAAATTCCTTCTATTTCTTTATTTTTAATATTACTTTTATCTTCAGTGCTTCTTAAACAAACAACCTTAGTAGGCACGTTATGTTGTAAAAATCCTTTAACATAAGAAATGATTCTATTGGTTGCTGCCATACCATTTGGAAAAGATTCATCTGTAAATATGATGACTTTTTTCACTCTCATAAATTATTTAATTTTTATTATTTCTGGTAAGTTACTATAGAGGGTGTCAGTATTTAATTTAAATACAATTAAATAATTTTATTTAAAACTATACGACATATATTAGTGGTTAAGTTTAATTTGACAAAACCAATTTATCCTCAGAAAATTTGGTAACAATTCTTGAGATATAAATTTTATTATTTATTTTAAAAAAGAAATGAAATTTTATAATAGAAATACCAACATACATTTAATGTTTTTTGAAAATGAAATTTTTATTTATTCCAAATGTATATTGGTATGTATACTCAACTAACAATTATAATTAGTCTATAACCTGTAATAGTCCTTCATCCAATCAATCGTCTTTTTAACACCTGCTTCTAGTGAAATTGACTCTTGATGATCTAGTTCTTTAACAGATAAATCATTATTTAATTTCTTAATTTTAGTAGTCAAAACTTCTGCTTCTTTATATTCTATTAAACTTGGGTCTGCACCTGTATAATCCCATATAGTTTGTGCCAACGTTTCAATATCATGAAATTGATTACTTCCAATATTATAAGCTCTACCAGGTATGAAATTTTCGCTAATATTTGCAATTGTTCTTACACAGTCATCAATATAAGTACTTGACCTAAAATATCCTTTATAAACAGTAATGGGTAAATTGTGTAATGCATGGTAACAAAATTTACAATTTACTGATCTGTAAGGGTGGTAAAATTCACCATCACCATATGTATTAAATAAACGTACTACTACGGTTTCAGTATTAAATAATTTTCTTGAGTTTGCAATTTGCATCTCATTTGCCCATTTTGAAATGGCATAATCATTCATTTGCTTAATTTCAATCTCATCCATCACGCTTTCTTTCATTTCACCTTCATAATCACCATATACTTCTGAACTTGAAAAGTGAACTAATTTAAATTTATGTTTTTCTTGTAAACGAATAATATTTTTTAATCCGATTAAATTAGATTTCCACATTTGTTCAAAATAATCTTCTCCGTTCCATCTACCAAATTCAGCTGCACAATTATAAATTAAATCAAAAGGTCCTGCTTTTTCAATGACTCTTTCAATTTGACGAAATTCACCTATATCACATCTTGAATAGGTCCATTCTTCATTACTCATGTTTTGAATATATCCTACTTCACCAGGGTGGTGTTGAATATCTACTCCAAATACTGAATTACCTCTTTCTTGGAGGTCTTTTACTAACTTTTGACCAACTACTCCTTTTGATCCTGTAACTAAAATTCTCATTTTTCTTTTTTTTTTGGTTATTATTTTCTGTTATTTAATTTGTTTGTCAACCTACACTTTTAACGTAGTTTAAACGTAATAATCTGTTTTTTAGTATTAATACTTATTTAATACTCTTACAACTTTTTCAATTTCGGCTATAGTATGACTAAATGAAATTGGAAGACTAAGGGTTGTATTGTGTATTTCATCAGAAACGGGTAAGTGTTCATTAGAATAACTCAATAATGCTTTTTGCTTATGAGGTGGTAATGGATAATGAATATCACTTTTAATGTTATTTTTTAATAGATAATCTCTTATTTTATTCCTTTCAATATGTCTAATATTGAAAATATGAAAGACATCATCATAGTCAATATTATTTTCTGGTAATATAAATTTATCATTTAATTCATTGTGATAAATTTGAGCTAATTCTTTCTTGTGATTATTCATTTTATTCAAATGTTTCAATTTAACACGAAGAAATGCAGCTTGTATTTCATCTAAACGAGAGTTATACCCGATGACTTCATTTACATATCTTTTAGCAGAGCCATAATTTCTTAACATACTTACTCTTTCTTTGACTTCATTACTATCAGTAACTACAGCTCCTGCATCGCCAATTGCTCCTAAGTTTTTAGTAGGATAAAAACTAAAAGCTGCTGCTTCACCAAAAGTACCAGCTTGTTTTCCTTTATAAGTTGCACCATGGGCTTGTGCACAATCTTCTACTAATTTCAACTTATACTTTTCTTTTATTTGTAAAATCGGATCCATATCACAAACTTTCCCATATAAATGGACAACTAAAATTGCAGATGTTTTCTTTGTGATTTTAGGCTCAATTTTTAAAGGATCAATATTATTAGTTTTGATGTCTGGTTCAACAAGAACTGGCACTAATCCTGCATGTAAAATTGAAAGAATTGAAGCAATATAAGTATTTGCGGGTACAATAACTTCAGAATTTTTTGGTAAGTTTAATGCTAATAATGAAAGTGTAATGGCATCTAATCCGTTGGCAACACCTATACAATGCTTTGTACCAACAAATGTTGCAAATTCATTTTCAAAACTACTAACTTCTTCTCCTAAAACATACCATCCTTTTTCAATAACCTGGGCTGCTTTTTCTTTTAATTCGTTCATAAAAGGCTCATTGACCTTTTTTAAATTTTCATATTGTATCATAAGGTTTATCTATATAATCTTGTTCAATAAATACTTCAGAGGCTAAAACTAATAAAATTGCATCAGGTGAAAAATTACTCATTACATGATAATCTTCAGGATAAACAATTAAACTTTTATTAGGGTTGTCTAATATATAATCTTCTTTAATAAAGCTATTATCACATGAAACGGTACAACTTCCTTTCAAACATATTAAGGCTTGTATGGTGATTTTATGTCTGTGACCTCCCCTATCTTTATCATCAGTATCATAAATATAATACACTCTTTTAATATCAAAAGGTAATATTTTTTCTATCACAGTCAATTTACCTCTACTATCTGAAAATGTTGGTAATTCTATTAAGGCAGCCATTTATATTTTTTTAAATATTTATAATAATATATCATATCGTTTTTTTCTTTTTTGGAAGGATAGTCCTTCTAATCACACTTAATAATAACCTTAGATTACTATGAGGATATTTTTGGTAACTAAATTCACTTCTAGAGATATCTAAATCAGCTATTAATTCATTTTCTTTTTCTGATAATTTATTTATATAATCAAAATAAATAGACTTGAATAGGGATTCTTCATTTTTAAGAAGACCAACTGTTATTACTTTATTTGAATAAATTTTTAAACCTTCAAAGTGATAAAATATGATATCTATGTCTTTATTGATCTCTTTGTTAAAAGCTTTCAATTTACCTTTTTCTTTATTAAAATTATAAGCATCAGTATTCCATCTTGCCACACCACCCCCTCTATTTTCCATGACTACAATTTTTTCAAATATTTCTGGCCAGTGATTTAAATACCCTTGGTCAGCCCATTTTCCATCTTCGGCTTTTAAATAACACCACTCTATACATTTTCTTTATACCAATCAATGACTTTATTACCATATTCATCATTCATTACAGGAATAAATTGTACGCAGTATTTTCCGCTTACACTTTCATTATTTGGAGGGTAATATCTATGGTCGGTAATTAAAACTGAATTATCTTTTAATTCATTATAGATTGTTATTGGGTCATCATAAAAAAACAAATCAGCATCTAAATAGGTAACATGAGTAATATCATAATTTTTTAGTGCATAATCAATAATATGCGGGGTACAAGTGAAAAAATACTCTGCTTTACCCCTATTCTTTTTTGTTTCTAACAATTCAGGATAAAAACTCTCAAGTTCTTGTAACTTTATAGGAATTATATTTTTATAATTAATTTTCTTTAAGTATTCATATGTTAATTCATCAAAAGTAAAATAAAAAAAATTAAAGTCATTCTTACTTTCTTTAACAAGAGAATCATACATTACTAATGCTTTAGTAAGGTAATTTGCCGTTGTCATTAAACAGAAATTTAATTTATCATTTGTTCCAAATGCCATGAGCTCTTCCGTTTATTATTTTATTATATTGAATTGGTGCTATTATAAACCCTTCTATGTTTGCTATTATTGATGCTAATACTAAACTAACAATACCTAAGTGAAAAACTTCTATCAAAATAATGGCTACAACAATAAAAATTACAGCACTGATAGCTGAAAGTATAAGTTGTAGTTTTATTTTACCAACTCCATTAATAAACATATTAAAAATTCCGCCAAAAGTATAAGTTATAAAGTATATTAATAATACCAATGATAAATTAAAGGGTATTATTATCTCATCATCATTAAGCCATAAATCATAAAATGGATCAGCAATTATAAGCATAATTACTCCCCCAATACTTAATGCTCCCCAAATCATCAATAATTTTTTTACTGTATTTTTTATCCATTGAATATCATTCTTTACCCATGCTTCTGTATAAGCTGACCAAAACGGAGATACTATTATAGTAAATGCCATTAGTAATATTGAAAAATATTTATAGGCAATATTATAAGTAGTAACTTCTGCCGGCCCAAAATATTGTGCAATAATAATTGTACTAGATTGATATATGACTAGTCCAGCAATTTGGATTGCAAAAAACTTAATACCTAAACTTAATAAGTCTTTTGCATATTCCATCTTTACGTACTTAATTGATGGAGCTATTTTTTTATAATCATTATTAAAAAAATATATGGTAGCAATAATAAGTACTATAACGGGCACCACACTTAAAACCCAACCTAAATAGATTAGAGAGCCTTCAGTAGTTTTAGTTAATATATATATTAAAATTAATACAATTAAATTACCAATGGGTCCAAAAATATTAGCTATGGCAGGGCGTTGATCTGCTGTTAGTACTATTGAAATTAATTGTATAATAAATCTCAAAAAGAAAAAACCAAAAACAATAAAAGACAAATATGTAAGTTCACCTGCCAATTCTTTTTCAGTATTTATAACTGCTGACCAATCAATAAAACTATTCCCTATAAAAAACAATAGAGCAACCGACCCAACTATAATTGTTAAAATTGCATACGTTGTACTTACATAGGCCTTTCCTAATGCATAATCTTTTACTGCTAAAGCTTCAGCCAACTTATTTTTCAAACCATTCCCTAGGCCAACTTCAAAAAATGTAAACCATGTTAAAAAAGAGGTTAATGTTAACCAAATGCCATATGTCGTTTTATCTAAATAATCTAAGGTAACTCTTATCAGTAAAAAACCAACAATCATACTCAGCCCTTTTATGAAAACTGACAGCACTATATTTTTCTTTGCTTTTACAGTCCGTTCATGACCCTTAAAAAAAGATCCAAAAATATTTTTTAATTTATTCAACATTTATCTTACTGCTATTTTTAATTCTTTTTGATTGACATAATATTTATTTATTAATAAAGCAAAAATTATCCCAATTTCTAGCATAGAAAAATAAACTAGAGTTATATTTGCAAATACTACACCTAATACTCCTAAAAGAGGTCCCCAATATGTTGTCTCCTTAGCTTCTTTATACATTCTTTTTATTATTAAAAATAAAAAACTCAGATATAGCATTCCGCCAATAGCTCCATAAGTATAAAATAAAGATAAATATCCTACATGTATTTGAGATGATTTTCCTCCTAAAGCTTTAGATAATTCATAATTATGATGGCCAGAAGCTCCCATACCATATTTTTGATCTCCAACTCCAAAAACAGCATTCTTCCAATAAAATTTTTTAAAAACTTTAATGGCTAATAATCTTGTGCCTGCAGAATTCTGTCCTTTTCTTTCTCCTTTTTCTAAAACTCTCTCTTCAATAATAGATTTTACATTTATACCAATTGCATTTAATGTAAAATATAATGATATTGCAATTAGTGGTATTAAAAAAGAATATTTCAGAATGTGTTTAAACTTATCCTTTTTATTTACAATTAAAAGAAAAAATATCAATACAGCATTAATCATCATCCACCTCCCCTTAGTGAGCATTGCATAAAGAAGTCCAAATACAATCCAAAGAAATATCTTTTTCTTTCTTCGGTCTAAATGCTCTACAACAACTATTAAAACAGGTATAAATCCAAATCCAACACTTAAAATACCTACCCATGAATAAATTGACTGTAACCTATCTTCTGTACCACTGATAGAAGAGTGTATATTAACCATGTCAGGTCGTAAGAAAAAATTCTTACTATATACTTGCTGAATAATGATTACACCAATAGCTATCAATAAAACTTTTGTGCTAATCTTTATTAATAATTCAAAATACTTTTTAGATATAGAGATGTTTTCGACAATAAACATCATGTTAAACCCTCCAATCATTTCATTTGTCAAATGAATCATTTTAAACTTTCCGTTAAGCTGAAAAAAAGCTGAATAATAAACATATAAAACAAATAGTAAGTAAACCCACAAGTACTTTGGAAACTTTATTGGATTAGTTTTGTTAGAAAAAAACAAAATTAAAATGACTCCAACATATGATAAAACGGTAAAGAACTTATTAAAATCCATCCCTATTGTTGATAACATTAGAAATGCTATAAAAGGTGCTACCGTCAGAATCAATAAAATGAAACGATTAAATTTATTTGGTATGGAATTATAATAACTCAATATTCTATTAATTAAAATGGACTTTTAAAATTAGTAAGCTCAATCATTTGTTGATCTTTATCTGATAAAACTGGGTTCATATTTGGCCATTCAATACCACATGAATTCCATTTAATTCCTGTATCACAACTTGGTTCATATACTGTAGTGGTTCTGTTTAAAAAAACAGCTTCTTCACTCATCACATAAAAACCGTGTGCTAAACCTCTGGGGATATATAGCATGTTTCCCTTTTCTGCATCTAACTCTATGCTAAAATATTGTTTGTAGGTTTGTGAATCTTTTCTTAAATCAACCACTACGTCAAATAGTTTACCTGAAATACAAGTAACACATTTAACATGATCATGTGGTGGCAATTGAAAATGTAAACCTCTTAATACATTTTTTTTTGAAATTGAATAATACTCTTCTTTAAAATCGGTTTCTAATCCATTAGAAGCAAACATTTCACTATGAAAAGTCTTCACCAACCTTCCTCTATCATCTTTAAAAACACGTGGTTGCAATTCAAAACAACCTTCAATTTTAGTTTTAATTACTTCCATCTACTAGTAAATATATCTAAAGTCAAAAACATTCTTTTTTGAAATCATGTCTTTATTAGTTTTAAACTCTTTCCAACCTGTTAATATAACCAGATTATCAGTTTTTGATACAATTGATGCTAAAGAACCTATATATTGAATTTTTAATTCAGGATAAGATCTTTTAAATTCTTCATTTGCTAACGGATCGTACGCAATGATATTTGTATATCCTTTAGCTATTAAATTTTCTATAACAAACTTACTTGGAGATAACCTAACATCATCTGAATCTGGTTTAAAAGATAATCCCAAAATCCCTATAGTATCACTCTTCTCTACTTTTTCACTAATTTTATTAGCTACAAAAGTCATCACTTCTTCATTTATTTTTAAATTTCCATTTAAAACAAGTGGATTAACACCATGCTCTTCAGCGATACTCGCTAGTGCTGATGTGTCTTTTGGTAGGCAATAACCTCCATAACCACAGCCAGGGTAGACATAACTTGCCATCCCTGCTGGCTTACCACTCCATCGTTTATCTTCATGTAAAATTCTAAATGCCTTCGGAATGTCAATATCACCTATACTATCTGCAATCATTGCCATTTCATTCGAATAACTAATCAATGTTGATAACAGTGTGTTTGAAAGATATTTTATAAACTCAGCTGAATTATAGCTTACATAATGAATTGGTGCATTAAAAGGCTTGTAAATTTCATCTAAAATTGCTTTAGATTTTTCATCTTCAACACCTAATACGACTCTATCAGGTTCAATAAAATCTTCCCAACAATAGCCTTCTCTTAAAAATTCTGGATTAGAAGCAAAACCAACATTTCTATTAAATTCTAACTGTTTTTCTTTTACATAAGGGATTACCTTTTTTGAAACTGTAGATGGTGGAACCGTTGATTTAGTAATGATCACTTTAAATTTATCATCATCAACTTCTAAAATCTGATCTATAGCCGCCAAAATGTATTTTAAATCTGCACTTCCGTCTGGAGCAGAAGGTGTACCTACACAAATAAATATAGCTTTACTATTTTTTATTGCTTCTTCAAATGGTACATCTAAAAAAAATGATTTACCTAATGTTTCTTGTAAAACCTCTTTTAAATGAGGTTCATGAAAAGGAATGTCATGCTTTTTGAGCATATCAAGACGTTCTGCATTGATATCAAAACCATAGGTTTTGAATCCTTTTTTAGCAAAACCTAAACCTGTGGTTAACCCTACAAAACCTAGACCTAAAATTGTAATCATAATAATTTTCCGTTGTTAATTTTTAAAAATTGCAAATATCGTCCAATTCCTTCATCTACAAAAATTGTCGGGTCATAATTTAATAATCGTTGTGCTTTATCAATTTTAGGGCATCTTCTATTTGGATTGTCAGTCATATACTCCTTATCATCAGGCACTTCAAAAACAACATTTCCTGTATAATCATAAATTTCTTTTGCATTTTTAGAAAATAATGCTGCAAATTCAGCTACTGAAACTTCTGGTTTGGCAATGCCGATATTAAATACATCTAATTTGCCATATAATAACACCTTTAAATACCCTGTAATGGCATCAGAAATATAACAAAACGTTCTTGTTGGTTTGCCATCTGAATACATAATTAAATCTCTATCTTCATGAACTGCCTTTGCAAAATCAGCAGGTAATCTTTTATCATTAATATTCATACCTGGACCGTAATTATTAAATGGTCTAGCGATAGAAACTGGTATATTATACTTTTCATTGTACACATAACACAATGTTTCACCAAATCTTTTCGCTTCATCATAACAAGCTCTAGGCCCCATTGTGGCTACATTACCTCTGTATTCTTCATCGGTTGGGATAAACTCTGGAAAAGGGTCACCATAAATTTCACTACTCGAAAAGAATAAAAGGCCATCAATATTTTTTGTTTTATAGTAATCTAATATTCTTCTCAAACCTGTAATATTGGCATCAATAGTTTCTTCAGGATATATTCTATAAAATATTGGAGATGCAATTGAAGCACCATGAATAATTAAATTTGCTTCTTCAGCACCTTCAATTTTTGAAATATCATCAGTAATGACATTAAATGTTTTTAAAAGAACT
>JAJRPL010000173.1 GCA_024280815.1 Bacteroidota bacterium | reverse complement strand
GTTAATTATAGATAGCAATTTTAATTATTGACGCTAAAGCCACTCAATAATTATAAATCTTTCTTCTCATGGCTATAATACAACTAAATATAATGAAAATTCATTTTTTTAACAATTATTTTAATTAAATCAATATAAGTCAACTAAATAATTCAGTAAATCAGTAGTGGTAATAATACCCACCAGTTTTTCATTGTCAACTACAGGAAGTGCATGAAACTCTTGAGTCGCCAATAACGAAGCAACATCTTTAATAATGCTAACCGAAGAAACATTTACGGGGTCATTAGCCATTACCTGACTAATACTAAGTATATTATAAATTGTGGTATCTATAGATTCATTATCATCATATGAATCTACAAAACTGATTCGTAATAAATCAGTCAAACTTAACATCCCTACAATTTTCTCATTTTCTACCACAGGAATATGTCTAATTTGGTGCTTTTTAAAAAGGTTTTTAGCATCTAATAAACTATCATTTAATGTTAACGTAATGACATCTTTGGTCATTATTTTAGATATAGGTTCTCTTTTTTTCATGATTATAAATTAAAATTAGTAATCATTAAAGTTCAAAAAAAATTAGCAATTTAAATGTGACAAAAATCATGTTGAAATTTATTAGCTGTTACACCAACTTACGAAGCATTTCTGAAGCAACTTCTGCAGTAATATCTCTTTGAGGCATCCCAAACATTTCATAACCTACCATAAATTTTTTCACTGTAGCATTTCTTAGTAGTGGCGGATAAAAACTCATATGCCAATGCCAATATTCATTGTCTTGATTGTTAGTTGGAGCTTGATGGATACCGCTAGAATACGGAAATGAGCAATCAAAAAGTTTGTCATAAGCCTGAGTTATGACAGAAATAGCTTCAGCAAACAATTGCATTTCAGTTTTGGTTAAAACACTGATATCTTTTTGTGCTTTTTTTGGAATAATCATAGTTTCAAAAGGCCATATTGCCCAAAAAGGAGTAAGCACCACAAAAGCATCGTTTTGAAAAATTATTCGTTCATTCTTGTCTAACTCTTGTTTTAAATAATCTGTCAAAAGTGTTCTTTTATTTTTAAAAAAATAGTCTTTTTGGTGTTCTTCTTTTTTTACAACTTCATTTGGAATTGAAGATTGGCTCCATATTTGTCCATGAGGATGTGGATTACTACAGCCCATTACCGCACCTTTATTCTCAAATATTTGCACGTAGTTAATAATATCTTCTTTACTTAAAGACTCAAACTCTTTCTTCCAAACAGTAACTACTTTCTCAATTTCATCGACAGACATTTCTGCTAAACTTTTAGAGTGATCTGAGCTAAAGCATATCACTTTACAAATACCCCTTTCACTATGTGCTTGTAGCAAACCATCATCTAAAGTAAAGGCTTTTGAGTCTTTTTGCAAAGCAGCGAAATCATTAGTAAACACATAAGTATCTTTATAATTAGGGTTCGTTTCTCCATTGGCTCTAGTATTACCTGCACACAAATAACAATTTTCATCATACGAAGGTCTTTTAATTTTAGAAACGACTTCTTGCTGACCTTGCCAAGGTCTTTTAGTTCTATGTGGTGAAACCATAACCTCTTCTCCTGTTAATATATTTTTTCTAATATGTGAATTTTCTAATAATGAATCCATTATCTGTAGTTTTAACTAAATTTATTTTAACACTCTCACTCCATCATCAATATTTACTTGATAAACTGAAGGTTGTATTTTGAATTTTTCATGATAAGTTTTAACTATAGTATTAATTACTTCTTCAGAATTATTTTTAATTAAGTTTATTGTACATCCTCCAAAACCACCACCCATCATTCTTGCTCCGATAATTTCAACACTATCTTTTGCTTTCTCTACTAAAAAGTCTAATTCTTCACAACTTACGTTGTATTGATGTTGCAATCCGTAATGAGATTGATACAACAACTCCCCTAACTTTAATATGTCGTTACCTTTCATAGCTTTTGAAGCCAACCCTACCCTCTTATTCTCTTGAATAACATATAATGCTTTTTGGTAATCATCTTCTGTAACTTTCTCCTTAATTTTCAATAAACCTTCTTCTGAGGCATCTCTTAAAGCTTTAACTCTAAGCAAAGAGGATATCTTTTCACATACAGAACGTCTTTCATTATAAGCACTATCTGACAAACTATGTTTAACATTTGTGTTGATTAATAGTAATTGATACTCTTTAAAATCAATATGAAATGGTTTTGAATTTATCGTTCTACAATCTAATAATAACCCCGTATTTTTTTGCCCAAACATACTCGCATATTGATCCATAATACCACATTTTACACCCGCATATTGATGCTCTGCTTGCTGTGAAATATAAATCATCTCTTTTTTAGATAAATTTAAACTAAAAAGTTCATTCAAACCATACACCACACTATTTTCTAATGCTGCAGAAGAAGACAAACCTGCCCCTCCAGGAATATCACCTCCAAAAACCATATTAAATGGTTCAATTTTTTTTCCTTTCTCTTGAAGAATATCTACAACTCCTAAAATATAATTCCTCCAATCTCCATCAACTAATGGCTTAATACCATCTATAGAAAATTCATAATTTTCATCCTTATCAAATGCATAAACCGTACATAAATTAGTCTTACTTTTTTGTATGGCAGCAACAATCCCTTTATCAATAGCTGCAGGAAAAACAAATCCTTCATTATAATCAGTATGCTCACCTATAATATTGATACGCCCTGGTGAAAAAATCAATAAAGGTTCTATTTGAAAAATAATTAAAAAATGAGACTCAATAGCATCTATTAAAATTTTATTCATAATCAATAATATAAGTGTGATTTTTAAACGTTTCAAAGTTAAAATAAATAAAGTGACTACCCTATAAAAAAATAATTTTTATAATATAACGTGAGTTCGACATAACCAAAAGTACATAAAATTGATAAGTGTGTGATTATCAATACTATGTCGTTCCGAAGTAGGAGGAATCTCTATTGAAATTAATTGAGATTCTTCACTCCACTCGTCCCTCATTGCTCCCGAATCTTCGGGACTGAATGACACTTAACTATTAAACGTCTGATTAACAGAAAATTACAATTATTAATATGTCGAACTCACGTTAACATATTCAAACTTTAAGAACACCCCTGAAAACCGTGAGCTCATTTTTACGGTTTATGGGGTAAAACACAAGGCTTCTACTACGCATCTTTGCCTTATAAATATAAAAGTTATGATCCAAAATTTAACACAACCGCAAAATCATTTAGATAAATTTTTAAACCCTTTAAATCCTTTAGAGTTACAAGAAGTACTTGAAAGCGTTATTTCAACTATTGCAAATAGAAAAGAATATAGACATCTATTAGGAATTTTAAAATCTTCAATAGAAAAAAAAGAGCCTAAAATTGTACTAAAAACCTCTAGAAGGCATTATGTACTACAGACAAAATATATTATTCATTTAGAAGCTGATGGTGCATATACTAGTTTTTATACCACTACAAAAAAAATTGTAGTTTCAAAAAACATAAAGTATTTTAGCCATCCCCCGAAAATTCCATATGATATTAAAAAAAGTCAGGTTTTAAGAGGGATTAAGAGCGATTTAAAATTGGGAAACTGTTTAAAAAGTTGTATTTTGTAATTGATAAAAAAGCAAAATTCACTTAAAAAACAG
>JAJRPL010000172.1 GCA_024280815.1 Bacteroidota bacterium | reverse complement strand
ATTGTATTGAACATAACGGCTAGTTTGTGTAATAGTATCTCCTTGATTTAAAACAACATTACCATAAGCTTTTATAATATTAACCTTTTTATAATGGATGGCTTTTTTACTTCGTAAGGTAAAACCTTCATGCTCAATAAATACATCACCTAATAGAACAGTTGCTCCAGGATATTTTTTCTCATCTATAGTTGAATTATCAGCATGTAATATTTTGATACGTTTCTGTTGTGCTTGTATTGCAAAACATGAAATTAGAAAAATGATGAAGAGTAATTTTTTCAAGCCAAATTAATTTGCTACAAAACTAATCAAAAAGGTTTTAACACAAATTTAAATTCTTGTTAAAGAAAAGCAATACTTAATTTAATATCATCATAGCTTATTTTTCCGTTTAAGCCATCATATATGGCTTTTAAACTAATAGGTTTTCCTTTTGTTTGTAAAATGTAAATTTCTTTTACTTTTTGAAGGATGACTTTTTTAGGTTTGTAAAAACTAAAGTCTTCTTTAGGATAATCTTTACATATTTTAATAAGATGGCTTGAAATTGTACCTACCGATAATCCACGTTCTTCAGCAATCTGATCAATAGATTTTTTTTGTTTTAAATAGGATAATGTAATTTCATATGTAGAATTTTTATCCAGTTTTTTCTCCTTAATTTTATTTTGATTCTTTTTGATTTCTCTAGTATTTACTGTGCCTCCACATTTTTTAATAAAAATAGGAGCCACCGCCTCTAATTCTTCTAAGGTAAAATTTTCATCTATTTCGTTTGAGAGTTCTTGAAAGCGTAAATCGGCTTTATGAGCTAAGCCATCAACCATTAAAGCCATTTCATTAATACCTTTTAGTTGTAGGCTTTCTAGTTTTTTTAATCGAGATAAAGCTACATAACCTTGCCCTCTTTCAAATGTTTTTGAAAGGTCAATTTCTGCTTCGTCTAGGGTCATTCCTTGACACTTGTGTATGGTAATTGCCCATGCCAATCGTAAAGGGAATTGATTGAAACTTGCCAACACTCGACTATTATCGTCTTGTATCGTCCAGTTTTCTTGTTCTACAGTAATTGTTCTACGGTTGTCTATTCTAACTCTGGGGAAGCCTTCATCATTAAATTCTACAACTTTCCCAATAGTACCATTAACATATCCTTTTTCGACATTGTTTTTTACAAACATTACTTTGGCTCCGATTTTCAACTCTAAATTTTCACCAGCAAGCACTGAATTTTTTAGCGTCTCAATTAGTTTTACATTTCCTTTAGTAGAAGCTTTAAATGTTTTTGTTCTACCTTCTAGAGTTGATAAATGCTTAGCATTGATAGTGTCGACATCATAATTATGAGTAAATAGCTTAGTAGGTTCTTCTTTATTTTTTAGCTTATTTTCAGTAGCATTTTTGAGTAATTTCCAGCTCTTTTCTGAAGTTTTTCCTGTACGTATTTCATTCAAGATGTCGTTTAGACTATTGTCACTTTGCCGGTACTGCTCTGTTAAATAACAAATTTTTAAATTGGCATATACCCAAGCCTCAGACATAAAAGAGAATTTATCTCTACTTTGTTCTCCACGTTTACCAATTGGAGGCAATTGAAAGAAATCACCACTCAAAACAATTTGAATACCACCAAATGGCTCTTTATTATTTTTAAAATATTGTAAAACAGTATTTACTAGGTTAAGCTGGTTTTTATGAAGCATTGATATTTCATCAATGATTAAAATTTTCGCTTTTTCAAGATGTTTTTTTAGGTATTTTTTGGTTTTCATTGTTGCCAAATTCCCTGGTGTTAAATGTTCTTTTACACCAATGCCAGCCCAAGAATGTATGGTCATTCCATTCATATGTGTAGCTGCAATACCCGTAGAAGCAGTAATGGCTACAGGTACTTTTCTAGCTTTTAAATACTTGATGTATTGATTGAGTACATACGTTTTTCCTGTACCTGCTGACCCAGTTAGGAATACGTTTTTACCCGATTTTAAGATAGCCAATGCTTTTTCTTGTTGCATGGCGTGAAGATAATAAAATATACTAAAGTTGTGTAGATTTTAACCTTTCTTATTGTTTCAAAATCATTAGTGTCCGATAAAAATACGAATATTTATATAACCACGCCTTTGATATTAAATCAGATTTCTAAAACTTTAAAACAACTCTTTAATAATTTGCTCTTCTTTGATCCCTTCGGCCTCCGCTTTGTAGTTTTTTACAATTCGATGTCTTAAAATGGCCAATGAAACAGCTTGCACGTCTTCAATATCTGGCGAAAATTTACCTCGTATAGCTGCATAGCCTTTGGCAGCTATAATTAAATTTTGTGATGCTCTTGGTCCAGCTCCCCAATCAATATAATCTTTAACAATTTGTGTTGCTTTATCTGATTTCGGTCTTGTTTTCGCAACTAAACTTACCGCATATTCTACCACATTATCAGCTACAGGTATCCTCCTAATTAAATGCTGAATACTTAATATTTCTTGAGCTGAAAAAATCGAGTTAATTTGTTGTACTTTATCTGTTGTTGTACTCTTCACAATATCAATTTCTTCTTGATAAGTAGGATAATCTAAAAAAATAGAAAACATAAATCTGTCTAATTGTGCTTCTGGCAAAGGATATGTACCTTCTTGCTCAATAGGGTTTTGAGTAGCCAACACAAAAAATGGAGGATCTAATTTATATTGATGACCAGCTACTGTAACTGACTTTTCTTGCATAGCCTCTAATAAAGCGGCTTGAGTTTTAGGTGGAGTTCTATTAATCTCATCAGCTAAAATAATATTAGAAAAAATAGGACCTTTAATAAATTTGAAATGACGGCTTTCATCTAAAATCTCACTTCCTATAATATCAGAAGGCATTAAATCTGGTGTAAATTGTATTCTTTTAAAATTTAAGCCTAAAGTTTCAGATATTGTATTTACTAGTAATGTTTTTGCCAATCCTGGCACTCCAATTAAGAGTGAATGACCTCCACAAAATACAGAAAGTAACACGTGATCTATAGCGTCATGTTGACCAATAATAATCTTACCTACCTCTTGTTTTAAGTCTTTATACTTTTTTACTAAATTTTCAACTGCAATTACGTCTGACATTAATTCTAATTTAACTCTTTACATTTTAGTTTTAAAATAAACTATACTAGTTCTTCACCCAATTATTTTTAAATTTACACTTACTATATTCATTATTAATATTAATATAAGTCTCTTTAATATTATCTTTTGCCCATTTTTCAATAGTCTCTTCTTTCTTTTTCTGTAAAGCTAAGCTTTGAATTTTAACATAATCTTTAACCAAATCAGCAGTATGGGCATCTGTTTTAGATTTCATTAAAATAATCTTATACATTTTTTCTCCTTCACGATTTTCATCAAAAAACACATCAGTAACTTCGCCTTGTTTTAAAGCACTAACTCTAGCATACAAGGTAGGATCCATTCTTGTCAAATCAAATTTTGAATCATTTGTCTCAGGATTCATTAACAAGCCTTTATTCGCTTTTGTTTCTTTTTCTCCAGAATACTTTTTCACACCT
>JAJRPL010000171.1 GCA_024280815.1 Bacteroidota bacterium | reverse complement strand
TAGAGGTCGTTTCTTTATTGACCCTAATGATGAAATTTATATTGGTCAGGTTGTTGGAGAAAACAGCAAGAGTGATGATATGGGTGTAAATTTAATTAAAGGTAAGAAATTGTCTAATGTGCGTTCTTCCGGTACAGATGAAGCTGCCAAAATATTCCCGAAAGTAGATTTTTCTTTAGAAGAATGTATGGAGTATATAAAGGATGATGAGTATTTAGAGGTTACTCCCTTAAGTTTAAGAATGCGTAAAATTACTTTTAGACCATAAATATCCTTATCACCTCTCCTTTAAAGAAATCAAACTTTCTTTTATAGTTTTGAGAGAGGACTTTAAACCTCAATGTATTCATAAATGATATTTTGAGGTTTTTATTTGGAATATTACTACCTTTGTGTATCATTAAATTAATAGAAATATGACACATACAGTAATTAATATACCAGAAAGTTTAGCTTATGCTGAAGAAAGACAAATAAAGCCTATATTTCAAAATGATAACTGTAAAATTTTACAGTTAGCTTTTAAAAAAGGACAAGGTTTACCAGAACATATCACACCCATTGATGCATATTTGCAAGTTATAGAAGGTGAATGTGAATTGACCATGGGAGGAAAGACATTTACCCTCAAAGTAAATGACGCTATCGTTTTACCTAAAGGTGAAGTACATGAAGTTTGGGCAAAAAAATCAGAGGTAAGATTATTATTGACAAGATAATTATGTCTTCACAATTTACAGAAAATCAAGCTCATGGTACTACAAATTCTTTTGTAGATAAATTTCAAGACTATTTAGGCGAATTTGTTTATGGAGGTATAGACGGTAGTATTACTACTTTTGCAGTAGTTGCAGGTTCTGCTGGTGCAGGATTGTCTTCTGAAGTAATTATTATCTTAGGTTTTGCCAATCTTTTTGCTGATGGCTTTGCGATGTCTATTGGAGCCTATTTATCTTCTAAATCAGAAATTGATAATTACGAAAAGCATAAGAAAATTGAATACTGGGAAATAGAAAACCTACGAGAAAAGGAAATAGAAGAAGTCAGAGAGATTTATCAAGAAAAAGGTTTTAAAGGAGAATTGTTAGAACAAGTGGTAGAAGTCATTATTTCTGATGATGATAGATGGGTAGATGTTATGATGAAAGAAGAATTAGGGATGATGGAAAGTAGTAAGTCTCCATTTGCGATTGGTGCCATAACTTTTGTGTCGTTTGTTGTACTGGGCTTTGTACCCTTACTAGTTTATGTGGTTGATTATGTAAAAACACAAGATGTTAATTTACTCATTTGGTCATCAGCACTTACTTTATTTATTTTTGGTGTTATCGGCTATTTAAAAGGTGTTGTCAATCATAAAAACAAATTAATAAGTACTGTAACAACCATTTTAATGGGAGTTGTAGCTGCTTTGGTGGCTTATTATGTCGGTGATTTTTTAGAGAAATTTGTTAATTCGTAGTTTGACTTTAAAAGCAGTGAAAATTGCCGTATAATAATTTTTTGTTAAATCGAAATTCCATTGAATTTTATTAGAAATTAGATGTAAATTGCACTCCCGAATTTTCGGAAAAAATAAATCCATACACATGAAATTGAAATTTAAAAGTAGTTTATCCATTTTAATGTTAGTATTGATCATTTTTTCTTGTAAAAAAGATGATGACAATACAGTACCACATGACCCTATAGCACAAGAAAAAACTGATGATAAAAGATTAATCGATTATTTACAAACTCATTATTATAAACCTGCTACTGCTGGTGAACATTTTGGTATAGTTGATACTATAATGAATGGTGAAACTCCATTAATGGATAAAGTTGTTACACAAGAAGTTACACATAATGATATAAAGTATAAATTATATTACTATATGCATGAAGTTGGCGTTGGTGAAAACCCTACACGTTATGATTCTGTATTTGTGAAGTATAAAGGATTTAAGTTGGATAGTGTTAAGTTTGATGAGAGAGCATCAAATGTTTGGTTGCATTTTGCAGGAAGTTTTGATTATGAAACAAGACGTGTTACTGGTAATGGTGTTGTTCAAGGGTGGAAATCTGGGTTCCCAAATTTTAAAAGTGGAATTAATGTTTCTCAACCAGGAGAACCTATAAGATTTGACAATACAGGAAAAGGTGTATTATTCATGCCTTCAGGCCTAGCTTATGGCAATACGGGAAGTATTAGTATTGGGGCAAATGAGCCACTATTATTTCATATAGAATTAAGTCTAGTAAAAGCAGCGGATTATGATAATGATACGATATTAAATAAAGATGAAGACCTTGATGATAATGGTGAAGTTATTGATGATGATACCGATAAAGACGGTATACCAGATTTTGCAGATGCAGACGATGATAATGATGGTACCTTAACCAAAGACGAAAAAGAAGGAGATGATGATGGAGACGGTATACCAAATTACTTAGATGAGGATTCTAAAGACTCTAAAGAATAGTTGAAGTATTCTGTTTTAAACTCAGAAATAATACTAAAATAAAAAAAAACCTCAATTTACACTATGTAAATTGAGGTTTTTTAAATTTGACTAAAGACTAAAGACTAAAGTTAACGTCTTCGTCTTCCGTTACCATTGTCATTAAGTTTATATGATAAACTGAAAATAATTTGATTGGGTCTATTGTCAACGTTTATATTTGTATTGGCAAATTCGCCATCTACATCATTTGAGAAACCTTTTTCCCAACGTACATCAACACCAATTCTACCAAGATCTAGTCCTGCACCAAGTTGCAGACCTGCTGTAAAGTCTTTCTTTTTTATATTGGTAAAATCGCTTTGACTAAAATCTGTTTTTGTTATGAACTGAAATGAAGGACCTGCAAATACGTGTAATGTTCCAACAATTTTAGCTCCAATCAAAATTGGAATGTCTATTTTTTTAGTTTGAAACTTTGTATTGACATTTCTATTGGTATTATCATAAGAATTGTTCAATTGTGTATATACAAATTCAGGTCTTACATACAAGCCTAAAACATCAAATTTTGCCCACATACCAAGATGAAAACCAGCTTTGTTATCGGCACCAGAGATTAAATTTTTAGCATTATTACCAAGTTCAGTTTTGATTTCAGATAAGTCGCCTCCAAAATTATAGTTCAATCCGGCTTTGGCACCAAAATCAATACTTTGTGCAGTTAATAAAGAGGTAGTTAAGGTAAGGGTTAGGATAATTAGTACTATTTTTTTACTCACAAAGCTTCTATTATTTTTTAAAAGTTTGTGATTTTTTTTTGTAAAATTCATAATTGATAGTTTTAGAGGAGTTATCCTGATTCATAATTATCTATCAAACGCAAAAGTTATGCCAATATTTTTTTGAGTATGTTAATTAATCCTAAAAATTTGACTATTTTCTAGTGATTACTTTTTCAACGGCTTTTATAATTGCATTACTGTTTAATCCGTATTTTTCCATCAATTGAGCTGGTGTTCCAGATTCGCCGAAAGTATCATTAGTTGCAATAAATTCTTGTGGTGTAGGGTACTGTTGTGCTAGTACACGAGCAACGCTTTCACCAAGACCTCCTAAATGATTATGTTCTTCTGCAGTAACGATACAACCCGTCTTTTTAACAGATTTCAAGATAGCTTCATCATCTAAAGGCTTTATCGTATGAATGTTAATGACTTCTGCCGTAATTCCTTTTGCTTCTAATACTTCAGAGGCTTGTAAAGCTTCCCAAACCAAATG
>JAJRPL010000170.1 GCA_024280815.1 Bacteroidota bacterium | reverse complement strand
TTGGTTCATACAAGTTGGGGTGGCACTGGGGTAGAAACATGGACAAGTAAAGAAGGTCTTAAAAATCAAGAAGGTTTTGCTAAGGAATTAGAAAGTCTTAAAAACTATAATCCTAAAGCTTATGCTGATAAGCGAAAAGCCGAATTATTAGCGATAACAGGTGAATTGCCTGAAAAAGATTTGGGGTTGATAAATGGAGAAGCCATTTGGGCAAATCCTACTCACAATTTTTCGACATGGAAAACAATGAAATTACCCAATCATTGGGAAAATGAAGGTTTAATTGATTTGAATGGAGTGTTGTGGTTTCAAACTGAATTTGAATTGGATGAAGATGAAGTAAATAATCCTTTAATCATTAATTTAAGTAAAATAGATGATTCTGACGATACTTACTTAAATGGTGTTAGAATAGGAGGGATGGTTGAAAAATTTGATGTGCAAAGAATTTATCCGGTAAAAAGTGGAATTGCAAAAACAGGAAAAAACACATTAGTGGTTAGAGTTGAAGATATTTTATATGGAGGAGGATTCAAATCTAATGGAGAAGATTTTTTTATCAAAACCAATAAAAGGAAAATTTCATTAGCGGGACTTTGGAACTATAAAATAGGAAAAGGAGAGATTGAAGTACGAGGAGGGGGAAACCCAAATGGAATGCCAACATTATTATTTAACGGTATGATTAGCCCGATATTACCAATGGCAATGAAAGGTGTAATTTGGTATCAAGGTGAGCATAATGCAGGTAGAGCTTATGAGTATAGAAAGTTGTTTCCTAATATGATTAAAGATTGGAGAAAGCATTTTAATCAAGGCGATTTTCCATTTTTATTTGTGCAATTGGCTAATTTTCAACAAGCAAAAGCAGAACCTGTTGATAGTGAGTGGGCAGAATTACGTGAGGCACAATCTATGACTTTAAAAATATCTCCAAATACAGGTATGGCAGTAATTATTGATATTGGTGATGCTGATGATATTCACCCAAAAAACAAACAAGATGTTGGCAAACGTTTGGCAATAGCTGCATTAAAAAACGTATATGATAAAGATATGGTTGTGAGCCCTACTTATGAATCTATGAAGGTTGTAGGTAATGAAGTTCATATCAAATTTAAAGAGGTTGGAAAAGGCTTGCTAGTAAAAAATAATTATGGCTATGTAAATGGTTTTACTGTGGCTGGGGCTGATAAGAAATTCCATTGGGCAAAGGCAACTATTGAAAATAAAAATACAGTTGTAATTTCTTGTGATGCTGTCGACAATACTGTAGCTGTCCGATATGCTTGGGCAAACAACCCGCATGATGTAAACTTATATAATAGTGAAGGCTTACCAGTAGATCCGTTTCGGACGGATGATTGGAAAGGAATTACTTTTGATAAAAAAGTAAAGTATTAACCTGTATTCTATGATTCAAAAAAGAATTTTGACAGGGAGTTCAATTTATATTTTGTATTATAAAAAAAGCCATTGAATTTCAATGGCTTTAAGTTTTTTTATGTTAGGAAGATTAAGAAAATAACTTCTCCATTTTTTTCTTTTCTTCTTCTGCTAGTTGAGCATCGACTAAGATTCTACCACTATGTTCGTCAGTAGTAATTTTTTTTCTAGTAGCAATTTCAACAATCTGTTGAGGTGGTATAGTAAAGTAAGACCCACCTGCAGCACCTCTTTCAACAGGCACAACAGCCAATCCGTTTTTTACATTAGCTCTAATTCTAGTGTAAGCATTTAATAAACGTTCATCAATTAATTTACTGTATTCTGCTAATTTTTTATGCAACATTTTTTCTTCCTTTTCAGTCTCAGCTAAAATGGCATCTAGTTCGTCTTTTTTATGTTTTAAATGAGAATTTTTTTCTTTTAGCTTTTCTTTAGCGGCAGAAATGATTTCATTTTTATGTTCAATTTTTACAGAAAACTCTTTAATATGTTTATCTGCCAACTGAATTTCAAGATCTTGATATTCTATTTCTTTACTAATAGAATCAAACTCTCTATTGTTTCTTACGTTTTTCTGTTGCGTATTGTACTTTTTAATTAAAGCTTTAGCTTCTTCAATTGTATTTTTTCTATTTTTAATACTCGTATCTAAATTCTCAACATCATTATTGAAATTATCTAATCTAGTATTTAAACCTGCAATTTCATCTTCTAAATCTTCAACTTCAAGAGGTAATTCACCTCTTGTGCTTTTGATTTCATCTATTCTAGAATCTATCAATTGTAAATCGTATAAAGCTCTTAATTTATCTTCTACGTTTAATTCTTTCTTTGCCATATTTATATATAATTGACTGGATTTGTGTTTGTTTCTGCTAAAATGATGGCAAAATTACGGAATTTTTTTGTAAGATAATCTACTAAAAGGTTTTTTGTAAACTGTTCGCTCTCATAATGCCCAATATCTGCTAAAACTAATTGATTTTCAGCCTTGTAAAATTCATGATATTTAAAATCAGAAGAAATATAAATATCTGCTCCATCTTTTTTTGCAGCATCAATAGCAAAACTACCCGAACCTCCAAGAACAGCTACTCTTTTTATTGGTTTGTTTAATAATTGTGAATGACGAATACTTTTTAAATGAAAATCTTCTTTTAATAGCGTTAAGAATTCTTTTTCATTCATTGCTTTTGGTAATTCGCCTGTCATACCCATGCCAATATGTTGATGCGTATTTTCTGTTGTTACAATATCATAGGCAACTTCTTCATATGGGTGTGTTTCAAATAAGGTTTTTAGCACATCATTTTGTAAATGATTTTCAAAAATAACACTTATAAAAATTTCTTTTTCTGTGTGTAATTTTCCTTTTTCACCTTTGATTGGGTTTGAATTTTCATTTCCACGATACGTACCAGTACCTTCAAAATTAAAACTACAATCATTATAATTACCAATTGCACCAGCCCCAGCATTGAATAAAGCGGTTCTAACTTTCTCTGCATCATCTACAGGTACATAGGTAGTTAGTTTTTTTATGAGACCTTTTTTTGGTAGTAATACCTTTGTGTTTTTTAGTTTAAGTATTTCTGCCATTTTGTATGATACACCTTTAAAACTATTGTCTAATGCTGTATGGATACTATAAATTGCAATATCATTTTTTAT
>JAJRPL010000169.1 GCA_024280815.1 Bacteroidota bacterium | reverse complement strand
CAATTATCTTTAAGTTATTTTAATTAAATCTTTAATATCTGCTAATTCTTGTAATTCATAATAGACAGATTTATAAAAAGCTCTTTAGATTCTTCATTGATTTTCATCTTCATAACAAATTTATCAATTTTCTTCGCGGCGTGTTGAGCGTATACAGTAGTTTATCCCGATCTTTCATCATCGGTGGATGTTAAACACACATCTACAATTCCATCTTGTTCAATACCATTAACGGTTGATCTTGAAAAAGATCATTAAATCATTAACGCTAACATTCATACTGTCAGCCAGTTTTTTTGTTTCTTTTTTGTTCATAATTTCAAAACCTCTTGCATTAAAAATTTAAGATAGTTCTATTATAATCCTTTAAGGAATAAAGTCAATATTTATTATCATTAAATAAAAACTTGACGATGATAATTAATAGTCTTATAATTAGGCGTATTTTAAATAAACAGTGGTTTAAATTAAATTACCTAAGAAACAACACGATCAAGAACGTAAAAAAGTGTTAGATGATGTTTATGCAATATGTAAAATAAATGAAAGCATATACCCTTACAAAAGTAAAAATCAATCTAAAATATATGACTTAAATATAGATACTATAATCTCACTTGAAAAATGGTTAAAATTATATGTTTAGAGAAAATAAAAAATTATTGTTACTCAGTATATCCGAATTAAAGACAAGAATAAAAAACATGGAAAAACAAAAAAAGAATTGTGATTATATGCATGAAATTCTGAAATCAAGAATGGATGAATGTAGCTATAATTCTTTTAAAAATACAGAGTATTTTTTATGAAACAGAAAAAGGAAAAACAATGGATTTTATAATATCAATGTATATCTTTTCAATATACAATTTTTTATTCTCATGATTTTTATTACCAGTTATAGCAATTTTAGGATACAAAAAATGTTCAATTCTATATGTGCATGGGCATCATTTAATTTTTATGTTGTATTTCTTTGTGTTTTGCCAGGTACAAAAATGAAAAAACTTTCATCAGCGCAACAATCAGTATATAATCGGCTGAGTAAAACAGAGCCGAAATGTGCATATGTTCTTATGGCATCGCTGCCAACATTGAGGGCAATGTGCAAGAAGGGAATATGTAAAGACGTGACAAAGCCCGGACCCGGCGGAATGTTTAGCCCTAGAACTCATTTTAAATTTATTGCTAAATAACGATCGAGGTGGTGACGTTTTAGTGCGTTTTAATCAGGATAAAATTAATTATTATATTTATAAAACAGGTCGTATAAAAATGAATGATTTTACATTATATAAGTTAACATTTAGGAATGGTAATGATATAACAATGATTAAAAGTTGTTTGTTTAATTGTTACATAAATTCCATTGACGATACAGTGGATTGTTATGATGTCATAAAATGAAAATAAAATTTTTAATCTACATTCTAACATACCAAAGCGGAAATGTTGAATATACAGTTTGCAATGAACCAGGTGATAATATTCAAATTTGTAGGTTAAGCGATAATAACAATCGCGAGGTTTATTTTGAATCAGAAGGATATCATTTATCGGGATGGTGCGAATATAATAAAATAAAACTAACAACGATTAATAAATTGATAGATGTGTAATAATGAAAAGCCAACCATTCAAATATTTTAATATTATGGGGATTGCATCGAATAAAAATATTACAGTTAAATCTACCCGTAATATTGAAATACTAGATTCCACTGGTAATTTAATATTGATAACAAATCAACAAGCAATGGATTTTTGGGGCTTAGTTGATTCAGAACCAGTTATTGTAAGTGGTGATATTAATAAAAAAGAAAAAATGTCCAGCAATAGATAATTATTGTGAGCATTATACATACCAACGTGATATCATGGGACAAATAGCAATCAATCATTGTACCCACAAAAACAACCCAATTGAACACGATGGAAATTGCGAGAGATGTCTATGCCATCTTTTAGTAGTAAATTGCACATCATTAGATAATGATATTGTTTTAAAGGTGATATATGAGTTTTTGCTTAGACGATAATACTAGAACTAGCGGCAAAATAAATGCTAAAAAACCAATAAAGTTCGACCCAAATACTAATGAGCATTTAGAGTTTGTGCTAAAGATGGCATACAAGTACGCTGTTGGCTATGTGTCTACTGCAATAAGCTGAGAATCTATTTTCTTATACTTGCAACTATTATGTTAGCTTTCATTTTTTTATCCTAGTTTTGGGTTAAGAACATTTCCTAACCATGACTCTATATTACAGTAATAAATACAACTGTCAATAAAAATAATAAAAATAATAAAAATAATAAAAATAATAATCAAAATAAATTTTACTTTTTATTTAAAATATATTATAATCACTATAAGATTTATTTTTTAATTGGATGTTAATATGAATGCATGTATAGAATTTTCGCCAGACTTTATTTCAGATTATGAATATCTTTATATAGATAAAAAAGGAATTGATATTGGTGAATTAATTGGTATATTAGTTGATTTTGAAATTGATTGCTACGGCGACATTAATGTGTTTAATATGTCATGTGATTTAGGGGATGAACATTGGGCGCAATTCGAAATTGACCCAGAACATTTAACTAATGATTCATTCCATAAATTGAATGATTTAATTAATGAATATTTAAAAAAAGAAAAAGAATATTTTGAGGATGTGCAAAACAACAGCATCATGAAATTATGAATCTATCATCTACGAACACACACACATATTGGTCATAAAAAATGCTTATCTATGAATGTTTATCAATGGAACAAAATTAAAAATGTAAATCAATATGTGTTAAATTAATTATATATATTTATGTTGTATTTCTTTGTGTTTTGCAATGTGTGCAATAAAAAATAAATGCTATTTTTTTAAACATTAATCATTCCGCCAATACCCACTACCACAAACTCTAACAGACATATAAGCTAATTGTGATATAATCCACCCAGCACCAAGATCGCGCATGCCTCTGTATAACACCATATCCGCATGGTTACGACTAACAACAAGCTTGCACGAGTTAGAATATATAAAATCATGTATAACGCTTATATCACGAATTATGGGGCTATCAGCATCCAATATCCACTTTGGAATTATCTCAGGGATGCTTGCATAATTTGACACAAAGAATTTTGGGGCTACAATAACAACATCTAAACCTAAATCATGGTAAACAAGATGCGACAATAGCTGTCTTTGTTTTGTTCATCTAATAGGTGTTACTTTTAATTCTGTTAAAAATGGCATACTATAATATTCCTTTATTTATTTTAAATCTCTTCAATTGTAATCCCACTACTGCTTCTTGCTAATTTTGTTATCGACATTGGAAGCATAGACGATAATTTACCATATATTTGATATATTTGATCTTCTTCATCATCACTAGATTCTGGAAACAAGCTGAGGTAAAAAGACTTGTATTTGCCAATTGATTTCATTCTTTCGACTAATTGGGTTCTATCTGAGGCAATCATATTATTTAACTTAAATGTTAACTTTTTATATGATATTCCTCTATCGCTTTTAAGTCGCCTGATTCATTCCTATATTGCTGTGATTTATCTATCATATCAATTGATGCTCCATAATCAGCATTAATGATTGGGCTAAAATAATCACCTGCAACAATACGTGAAGCTTCAAGAAATGTTATATCAGCACTCGTACTATCGTCTAAAATAACCTCTATTTTCTTCACAGATTGACTAGCGAACCAAACCACGGCATAAGTACCATAACCATAATAATACGCATTTACGCCTAAAGGAATGTCACCAAACCCTATCTGGTCTGATAATGTATAACTATTTGACAATACCGCGCCAGTGTCTAATACTGGCGTAACATCAGCTACATTAGTATATAATTTAACTCTCATAGTTGCAGCAACGCCAAAGTTACAAAAAGGCAACGCAACCATGCTTATATTTTGTGCATTAGCCCACGTCAAAGTAATAGTTTCTGATAATGTGGTGCCACGCCATATTTTTGATTTTAAATCATTAGTTAAATTTCCAGCACCCAAAGAACCAGCAGTTGTCGTTGCAACTAAAGTTAAATTATCATCGGCTACATTATTAGTGACAATTCTTAAAT
Source organism: Bacteroidota bacterium (assembly GCA_024280815.1). Classification (GTDB taxonomy): domain Bacteria; phylum Bacteroidota; class Bacteroidia; order Flavobacteriales; family Flavobacteriaceae; genus Aureibaculum. The sequence continues at coordinate 4,438 of JAJRPL010000169.1, read as the reverse complement.
TATTTTGCATTTATTTGTACCATTTTATTATAATACCGCATAAACAAACGAATCCACCGCATCCCTAATTTCTGCTATATTAACTGAATTAAATATCAGTGTCTTTACCCTATCTCTCTCAGCAATCAGGTTATCTTTCCATGTTCTAGTAGAATTTATAACAGCTAAAACAGATAATTCTTCTGTGGTTAGTGCTGTGGATAATTGTTTTATTGATAGATTTGCCCATGTATCTGCATAATTAGCCTGTTTCCATTCTGGGAAATCTTTAGTAGTTATAATAAATTCATATATGTCTGTTCTCAGCTTATTGTAAGCATCGTCTTGTAATTCTGACAACGGTTTTGTTACTCTAAGTTGCATTTATGGTTGCCTCAAAATCAAGATAAGGAAATAGTTCTACTTTTAGATCATATGTTCCTGGAATGTCGAATATTAAATCTATGTCTGTGCCGTCCGAAGTGGATGTCACGTCCCCCAAGTATACTACAGAACCTATTGGGGTAGCAGAGAGAACTATTTTATCCACTCCATCTGCATAAACGTCATTTTTGGAGATATTAGATGTATTATTTTGTTTGGTTAAGATTATAGGAATATCTACATTAATGTCTACATAATTTATAGTGTCATCAGAATATGATTCTATATAATTTTCATTTTGTTGTAGCTGTATTTGTATCTGGGAAGTGGCACAACTGATAAGCCTAGATATTTCTCCAGTAGTTTCATAATATATAGTATAATATTTCATTATTTTTTAGTTTCTAAAAGAGTAAGACTTCTTTGAGCTACTTGATCGTTAGCATTGAAAAGTGTTGATGTAACTCGAGTCACTGTAATTTTATATGTAAATGTACCTATTCCTGGGGTGTCTTGATAAGAAAAACCATTTTGTAGTGCTGGAATTCCTGAAGAAGAGCTTAATAAAACAGCGTCTCTATATAGCTTAAAACTAGCGAACCAGGCATAACCCAAGTCTCCTACCGAGGGATTTCCACCTATAGATTGGCCAGATGCTATTAACCCATTGGATGTGTATGAAGCTGCTATAGTGATAGGTGCTCCTGTAGAGGTTATAGATACCGATTGGATAGTTAACTCAATTCCATTAGATAACAAGTTAATTGCAGATCCAGTGTAAGCACTTACAGGTATTGTCACCGCTTGATTTTGAATCTTCAAAGTACTCACAGACAAATTAGCTATCTGAGCATTTAAAATCGCCAGGTTAGCAATATAAGTTCCAATATTACCAGAATTTATTTGACTTAATGTTGCAAATCCTGTTTGTCCATTAACATTCATTGCTGTATTATTACTAGTTACATCTGCCCCTGTAGCTATAGTAATTAACTTTGCATTAGCTGTAGAATCTACATTAGCTAGACTTTTATTGCTCACATCCGTTGTAGCCAAGTCAACCGCGGATTTAGTAGCTAATGCTCCTTGGTTTTTTATAGCATTAGCATCTATTAGAGTATTACTATAATCAGCAGCAGGAGAGATTGTCCCTACAGATGATTCTAATGAAATAGACCATCCAGATTCCCATTGAGCTAACGTGAAATTACTAAAACTTGCTTGGAAATTTCTAATTAGTATTCTAGGGTATTGCCATACACTCGTAGTTTCTCCAATATATATTGCACATTTAGCCCCATCATGTCCAAATCTAACCCTGTTATCACTAACTGTGCTGCCTAATAGGTTAGCTGTAGAGTTATGCCATCTTGACGTTATAGCATAACTATAGCCACCTAATTCTATAGAAAAGGATTTACCAGCTTCAAATAGGAAAATATCTACAGTAAACTTCATCATTGTAGATGTCCATGATTGCGGCAGTGTTATTTTTATAACTCCAGTAGATACTGAACCTCCGCTAAAGCTGGCTCCGCTAGGTTTAGTAACATTTAAGATGCTATTCTCTGTGCCAGAATTAGCTATCCTAGAATCTACATAGTCATTAACCTGTGCTCCGGCTGCTATATTAGTTAGCTTATTTCCTTCTGTAGCGTTTATGCTGGATAAAGAGGTAGGCTTGTTAGCTACGTTAGTAGTATAGTCTGCTCCGTTAGTTGCGTTTAAATCCCCTGTATATCCTATATCAGACGGGGTGGTGTTGGAATTAAGTAGTTGTGTATCGCTTGGCTGTCCATTAATATCTGCACCCCATGTAGAGCCTTTTGTAGCATCTGATGGTGGTTTATTTCCGGTTATGTCTGTAGCATAGTCGGCACTATTCTTTATAGCTAACGCGCCAGAATCTGATAACTGTGATACAAGAACTTGACCTCCCCCAGCATTACTTAAAGAGCCGTTAGAGTTAATAGTGATAGTGTCATTTTTAATTGCAGTGTCTAATAGACCATTACCATTAGAATCTCTAAACGAGGTTTCTACAAATGTTGAACGACTAGCATCTAAAACTGTTTGTTCATATTTAGCAATATCTACTGTAAATGCTGCGTCAGTTCCCAATAAAAAATAAATATGTCCTGTAACACTTAAAGTACCGCCTACCCCTATCGTTCTTATACCTATATAAGTATACCAATCCCCTGTACCTGATTGTGAGGTTAACCAAACAAATCCACCCCCTGTTCCAGTTGCATTTGATGCCTCAAAGATATTCCTACCTATGGGAATTTTGGCAACTATCTTATATACTATTTTAGAATTTTGAACATATTTTCCTGGAGCTAATGGATTACCATTACCAGCATAGTTTATAGGTTGTAGAGTGCCTCCGAACCCTGGGGACGCACCATTTCCGTTGTATGAATATCTTAAAATATACCCAGAGCTATTTGGAGCAGTATCATCAGCAACTATTGTATTAGTAACACTCCCATTTCCTAGATTATTATATACATTAGTAGATGTATTCCCTCCTAGAAACTCTGGGTTTTTTGATATGTTGATACCATTTAATGAGTCCATTAATGTAGCAACATTAATAATAGAATTAAGCCCGGATTGTAGAAAACCAGAACTGTCTAGTGCAGTCGTTATCCTCCCATCATCTAGCTCGATAGGTTTATTAGCAACACCGTTCCAGTCAGCTGTCCCCCCTAAATTACTTCCATCGGTTAATTGATTAGTGTTTGTTGTTTTATTCGCATCTAAATCCCCTATATATCCTATGTCACTAGGAGTAGTATTAGCGTTTAATAATTGAATATCTGTAGGCTGACCAGATATATTGTCGCCCCACGTGGCTCCATCAGATGATGTATCATAGATAACTAATCTATCAATATGCAATCCAGAAAATCCCATACCAGTCCAATTTAGGAACATTAGACTTGCCCATTTTGCCGTTGCTGTAGGTGTGTAAGTTATTTCTTTTACCACCCAAGATGTAGTAATTGCAACATTTTCATTTGAAAGAAAAACACTCCGCGTTGCGACTTGTACCCCTGATTCTCCGACACCCAATACTGTATGTGTGTTTCCGATACTTAGTTCAGCATCAAGTTCCTGGATTCTAAAATAAAAACCAGCCGGGGAAGCTATGTCCGACTTTACTCTAATTATTATTTTATAGGATGTTGCTGTATTTACTCTAAAAGCAGGGAAACAAACTCCAATAGTATTATCGACGGTACTGTAGAGGTTAAGAACAGTTTTATTTACATCTTCATAACCAATAGTAGAAGGGTCAGTCGAGCCAAAACATGCTTTAGCTCCCATCGGTCTTCCATCAATTCCAACCAATGTCATATTCCCGTTAGGAATTATATTACCTGCAATAAAACTATCTGAATTTTGGGATGCTATAACATTAAACTCAGAAGCATTTATATCATTTAAACTAATAGGTTTATTAGTTACATCAGACGAGTAATCTACATTATCTTGATTAGCTAATGCACCAGCAGCAGCCCCTTGTATTGTTCCAGTTAAGTCACCTAAGAATGCAACACTAGAGCTTGGTTGGTATGGATTCTCAGCGAATAAAGAAGGTTGAACAGGTGAGCTTAATAAAATATTAGATGTACTAATATCATTGTCAACAACTCTAAAAGCCCTGATAAAGAAAGTACTATACTTATCAGCAGGTACTCCTATAAAACCATAAGCACGTCTATCACTAGGGACTTGTACAATTGTTTCTTGAGATGATGTAGTACCAAATGTATATGATGAACTAGATGTATTTGACCTAATTCCAACAAAAAAACCGTCAATATCACTTTCTATTCCAGCCCATTGCCATTCAAAACTTATGTCAGCAGAACCATCGGTATTTATAGTGTGGTCTATTGCAGTTCCGTTTGTTAGTATGGTTGGGGCAACTACTACGGATGCATTCCTATCATTACGGCCATCAAAATTAACAATTACACTATTTACATCTGCGGCAGTTGAACTACCTACATTATTTGTATTATTAGATGTGTTATTCGCCGTAACATCTGCATTATCTTCT
>JAJRPL010000168.1 GCA_024280815.1 Bacteroidota bacterium | reverse complement strand
TATCCACTCACAATCAAGATATTTTATATATGGGAGCTAATAAATTATTGCGATCTATGGATAAAGGAGTGACTTTTAAAGAAATTTCAGGTGATTTAACTACAGGTGGAAAAAAAGGAAATGTACCTTTTGGAACATTAACTGCAATTTCTGAAAGTCCTTTATTATTCGGAATGATTTATACAGGAAGTGATGATGGGTATATTTGGCTTACCAAGGATGGAGGTAGTCTTTGGACGAAAATTTCAGATAACTTACCACAAGGTTTATGGGTGTCTCGTGTAGTTGCATCACAGCATCAAAAGGATAGAGTTTATGTAACGTTAAACGGATATAGAAATGATGATTTTAAACCGTATGTTTTTATTAGTGAGGATGCAGGGAACACATGGAAATCTATAGCTAATAACTTATCTGATTATCCAGTAAATGTAATTAAAGAAGATCCTGTTGATGAAAATATCTTGTATTTAGGTACAGATAATGAAGTCTTAATAAGTTTTAATAAAGGTGGTATTTGGCAAGCGTTTACAAAAGGAATTTCTAAAGTAGCAGTACACGATTTGGTAATTCAAGAACGTGAAAAAGAGTTGATTGTGGGTACGCATGGGCGTTCAATTTACAAAGCAAAGATAGCCCCATTGCAACAATATAACACTGTAAAAGACAAGGCAATTACAATTTTTAAATTTAAAAAAATAGTACATTCTAGCCGTTGGGGTTTTTCTAGAAGTAAATATACTAAGCCTTTTTTACCAAAATTAACAATACCTTTTTTTGTGTCAAAATCGGGTCAATATACCATAGAAATTTTGAGGGATAAAAAACAGATACTCAATAAATACACAGTTGACATTGCAAAAGGATTTAATTATTTTGAGTATGATTTATCCGTTTTAGAAAAAAGCGTAAAAAAATATTTAGACAAAAAGGATGTCAAAATTATAAAGGCTGATAATAAGCGATACTATTTACCAAAAGGAGAGTATACAATTAGAATTTCTGATAGTAAGAAAAGTGGTACTCAGAAATTTGAGATTAAATAGTATTAAAAATCTGTAACATTATTGTAAGTTAGTAGTCTTATTTGATACAATCATTAATTTAAAAACAAAAAAATGAAGAAAATTACCCTATTATTAGTAGCTGTTTTTGCAACTTTTTCAATAAATGCTCAAACAGCTGATGAAATTTTAAATTCTTATTTTGAAAATATTGGAGGAAAAGAAAAATTAAAACCCTTAAAAGGAATTAAGATATCTGCAGAGGTTAATCAAGGTATGGTTATTCATTTAGAAATTTACAAAATGAAAGGAGGTAATGAGATGACTCAAGTTACCGTACAAGGGAAAACATTAAATCAAGGTGTTTTTGATGGAGAAACCTTGTGGAGTACAAATTTTATGACTCAAAAGGCAGAAAAAATGCCTGCTGAAGCTACTGTAAATCATAAATTACAAATGAATGATTTTCCTGATCCTTTTTTAGATTATAAAGAAAAAGGCTATAGTGTTACTTTAGAAGGTAAAGAAACCATTGATGGTGCAGAAACTTTTAAAATTAAATTAACTCAGACACCAAAAACAATTGATGGTAAAAAGGTTGATAATATTTCTTACTACTTTTTTGATACTGAAGATTTTGTACCAATTGCAATGCAACAAGAGATAACATCTGGTCCTGCAAAAGGAACTATTTCTGAAATTAAATTTAGTGACTACCAAGAAGTTGACGGTCTTTATTTTGCTTTTTCCATGACCATGGGAGCAAAAGGAAAAGAAGGAGGTCAAGCAGTTACAATTAAAAAGATAGAACTGAATCCTGAAGTAGATAACAACATGTTTAAATTTCCTGAAGAAATATCTGAAACTAAAGAATAATATTTTTACTTAAAGTCTCAATTTAAATTGAGACTTTTTTTATCTAATCTAACCTAAAACATTATGAAAAAAATAACAGCTATTTTAGTGTTGTTTATTGTGTTTAATTTTACTTCACTATATGCACAAGACACTATAATTTTAAAAAGTAAAGAGCTTTTTGGAGCCCTAAGTGCAAGACATATTGGGCCAGCATTAATGAGTGGTCGAATTAACGATATGGAAAATCATCCAACAAACGACCGTATTATTTATGCCGGAACAGCTGGTGGCGGTGTATGGAAATCAAATAATGGAGGTGCTACTTTTAATCCAATTTTTGACGATTATTGCCAGTCAATTGGTGCTGTAGAACTAGATCCTAATGACCCTGATAATACTATTTATGTTGGTACTGGTGAAACATGGCCACGAAATAGTGTTTCAATTGGTGATGGGCTTTATAAATCAGTTGATGGTGGTACAAATTGGAAAAAAATAGGATTTGAAAAATCTGAACGGATTGCTAATATCATTGTAAATCCAAAAAATTCAAAAGAAGTTTATGTAGCTATTTTAGGTGCACTTTGGGGAGATAGTGATGAACGTGGAGTTTATAAATCTAATGATGGTGGTACAACATGGAAAAAATTATTATATATAAACCCTAAAACGGGTTGTGCTGATTTAGCTATGGATCCTAATGATCCAAATATTTTATATGCTTCTATGTGGGAGTTTCGCAGAACAGGTTGGTCATTTGAATCTGGTGGAGAAAATAGTGCCTTATACAAATCTATAGATGCAGGAAAAACATGGAATAAAATTCATAATGGTTTCCCAAAAGGAAAATTAGGAAGGTTAGCGATTGCTGTTGCACCTTCTGATTCTAATATTTTATATACAGTTATTGAGGCTGAAAAAGATGAACGCAAAGGTTTGTACAGAAGTGATGATGCAGGTGAGAGTTGGAAACAACTTAATAATGATTTTGGTATTACGGTGCGTCCGTTTTATTTTTCAAGAATTGTAGTAGACCCTAGAAATCCAGAGGTTATTGTTAAAGGCGGATTGAGTGGCTCAATTTCAAGAGATGGAGGTAAGACTTTTAAAAGTTTAGGTAACATGCATAGTGATATCCATGATATTACTTTTGATATTCTTAATTCAGATAGAATGTACTTTGGTACTGATGGAGGCGTTTACCGTTCTTGGAATGGAGGAACTACTTGTGAAATTGCAGAAAACTTACCACTTTCACAATTTTATCATATCAGTGTTGACGATGCCGAACCTTATAATGTATATGGAGGATTACAAGATAATGGTTCTTGGTACGGACCTTCTTCTTCTCCAGGAGGTATTAATGCTAGAGATTGGAATTCTGTGGGTTATGGAGATGGTTTTAGAGTATTAAAACATCCTACAAAAAATATTATCTATTCAGAAATGCAAGGAGCTGAAAATGTTTGGAGGTATGATGTTGATAACAAAAGAGATAAAACCATTCAGCCCTTACCCCAAAAAGGAAAACCAAAATTGCGTTTCAATTGGAACGCTCCTATGGCTATAAGTACACATCAACCCGATCGTTTTTATATGGGAAGCCAGTTCTTACATAAATCTGAAGATATGGGAGATACTTGGAAAATTATTTCTCCTGATTTGACAACTAATGATAAGAGTAAACAAGCTCAAGAAGATTCAGGAGGCTTATCAAAAGATAATTCGGGTGCGGAGAATCATACTACTATTTTTACTATTGCCGAATCTACACTAGATGAGAATGTAATTTGGGTGGGTACTGATGATGGTAATGTTCAAGTTACTCAAGATGGAGGCTCAACTTGGACAAACACTTCTGTAAATATTATTGGTTTACCAAAAAATATTTGGTGTTATCATATAGAAGCTAGTGTTTTTGATAAAGGAACTGCTTATGCTGTTTTTGATGGACATACCATGAATAATATGAACGCCTATGCTTATAAAACTACTGATTTTGGTAAGACGTGGACAAATATTATTACCGATGAAGTTATAGGTTTTGTAAGAAATATTCAAGAAGATTATGTGAATCCTGATTTGTTATTTTTAGGAACAGAATTTGGACTGTACATTACAATTGATGGAGGAAAACATTGGAATAAATTTACCAACAATATGCCAGCAGTAGCTGTCCACTTTATAGATTTGCAAAAAAGGACTAATGATTTAGTAATGGGAACTCATGGTAGAGGTGCCATAATTATTGATGATATTTCTCCTTTGAGAGAAATTAACCAAGAGGTCTTACATAAAAAAGTGCATTTCTTTAAAACAAAACCTACTGTCCTTAATGAAGAAAGTAATTTTTCTGGAAGTTTTGGTTCTGAAACTCAATTTGTTGGGCAAAACCCAACGAAGTCAGTACAAATTAAATATTACTTAAAAAAGCGTCATACTTTTGGTAAAATGACTATGGAAATTCAAGATCTAGAAGGGAACAAACTTTCTGAAGTGAGTCCTGGAAAATCTAAAGGTATTAATATTGTAAAATGGAATTACCGTATCAAACAACCTAAAGTAGCTAAAGGAAAAACATTTAGTTTTGGGGGGTTTTCATCACCAAAAGCAAAAGCAGGAAAATACAAAGCCGTGCTTAAAGAAGGAAAAGAAACGTATGAACATGAGTTTGAAGTTATCTATGATCCGAAATCAAAACTAAGTAAAGAAGATAGAGAGTTGCAGTATAAAACAACCATGAAAATGTATGACATGACTCAAAAATTGGCATATATGGTTTATGAATTAGATGCGATTTTAGAGAAAGCTACAGTCTTAAAAAATAAAAAATTAATCAGTAAATTAACAACGTTAAAAAAATCATTAGTCATTACTACTGGTGATAATTATGTGGGTTCAGCAGAACCTCAACTTAGAGAGAAAATGGCTGATTTATTTAGTAAAATTGCAGGTAGTTATGATAAGCCATCTTCTTCTGAATTAGAAAATTTAAGTATTATTTCAGAACGTTTTTCTATAGCCAAGAAAGATTATGCAAAAATCAAAAAGAAGATTAAATTTTTAGAAGAATTAAAATTGAAAACATTTGATGAGTTTGTAAAATAGTTATTTTTTAAAATTTAAATAAAGAGGCTGTCTGAAAAGGCAGTCTTTTTTTGTTGGAAAGTAATTATTTTTTTTCACAAATAATTTCTCTTACTCTCTCCAAATCTTCCTGTGTGTCGACACCCATAGTTTCAATTTTAGTGATTTCAACTTTTATTTTTTTACCATTTTCTAACCATCTATTTTGTTCTAATGATTCTGTAGTTTCTAAAGGAGATTGTTGTAAAGAAGCGAAACTCATTAAGGCTCTAGGTTTAAAAGCATACATACCAATATGTTTGTAAAATGTATGTTCTTTTTGCCAATCCTCTTTTTCAACATCACGAACAAATGGGATTACTGAGCGGCTAAAATACAATGCATTTTTAAGCTTGTCAATGACAACAAATACAGCAACTGTATTTAAAGGTTCTGTTTTTTTTACAGGTGTAATTAATGTTGCCATTCGAGTATTTTTATCCTTAAAACAAGAAGTTAATAAACTAATTTGTCTAGGCGAGAGTAGGGGTTCGTCACCTTGTATGTTTACAATAAGGTCAAATTTTAAGTTGTTTTTTTTTGTAAATACTCTATAGGCCTCTAAACATCTGTTAGTTCCTGTATTGTGATCAGGAGAAGTTAATACAACATGACCACCAAATTTTTGTACCGCATCTACAATTCGTTTGTCATCAGTTGCAACAACCACATGTTGTAAAGCTTTTTTGGCTTGCTCATACACACGTTGTATCATTGTCTTGCCACAAATATCTATTAGCGGTTTGCCTTCTAGTCGTGTAGAACCGTATCTTGCCGGTATAATTCCTAAAATACTCATAGCTTTTGTTTTTTACAAAGATAGGATATACTTTTTTAGTAGAGAAATATATCAAATAAAGGGGTTTATACTAAAAAAACATAGTATATTTGCACACCAAAAATTAATAATCAAGGTCGAGAACCTTAAAAATTAACAAAAATGCCAGTAAAAATTAGATTACAAAGACACGGAAAAAAAGGGAAACCTTTCTATTGGATAGTAGCTGCTGATGCACGCTCTAAAAGAGATGGTAAGTTATTAGAAAAAATCGGAACTTACAATCCAAACACCAACCCTGCAACTATCAATTTAAATCTTGATGATGCAGTAAAGTGGTTGCAAAACGGAGCTCAACCAACTGATACAGCAAGAGCAATCTTATCGTATAAAGGAGCGATGTTAAAAAATCATTTAGCAGGTGGAGTTAGAAAAGGAGCTTTAACTGAAGAGCAAGCAGAAGAGAAATTCAATGCTTGGTTAGAAGAAAAGGCAAAACAAGTTTCTTCTAAAGAAGGAGATTTAGCAAAAGCTAAGGCTGATGCAAAAGCTAAGGCTTTTGAAGTTGAAAAAGAAGCTAATGAAAAGCGTAAAAATGCTGCTGCTGAAGCTGAGAATGAAGCAATAAAAGCTGAAGCTGACGCAAAAGCTGCAGAAGCAAAAGCTGCAGAAGAAACAGTAGAAGAAGAAGCTCCTCAAACTATTGATGATGCTGCACAAGAAGCCTCAGGAGATTCAAAAGAAGAAACTTCTAAGGAAGAAGAATAAAAAATAGTTTACAATTTAATATCTTTAATCCCGCTAATAGCGGGATTTTTTATTATTAGTATTTGTCTGTAATGCAAAAAAAGGATTGTTTTTATTTAGGAAAAGTAGTTAGAAAGCATAGCTTTAAAGGTGAGGTTGTTATTAAACTTGACACAGATGAGCCCGAGCTGTATGAGAATATGGATGCAGTTTTTATTAATGTTGGTAATAATTTAATTCCGTTTTTTATTGAAAAAAGCCTGTTGCAGAAAGGCAATCAATTACGTGTGAAGTTTGAAGATTTCTGTACAGAAGAAGATGCTAATACTATTCTAAAATCTGAAGTATACCTTCCCTTAGATTTGTTACCAAAACTATCAGGGACTAAATTTTATTTTCATGAAGTTATAGGCTTTACTATTGAAGATGTGAACTATGGAGAGGTAGGAATCCTTTTTGGTATTAACGATAAAACTGCTCAACCACTCTTTGAAATTAAGAATGGTGAAAAAGAAATATTGATTCCTATGATTGATGATTTTATTAAAAAGGTAGATAAAGTCAACAAAAAAATTATAGTTGAAACTCCTGAAGGGCTGATAGAAATGTACCTTTGAAACTATTCAGTAACTAAGTAGTGAATTTAGAATTTGTCATTGCGAGGAAGTGAGGAGCGAACGACGTGGCAATCTCTTACAACATAAGAAGTCACTTGAAATCTAACTTAAATAAAAATATGTCCTTCAAATTCAAACAATTCGCTATCCATCAAGATAAATGTGCCATGAAAATTGGTACGGATGGTGTATTGCTCGGTGCATGGGCAGCTTTAAATAATACTCCAGATTCAATTTTAGATATTGGAACGGGTACTGGTGTTATTGCTTTACAATTAGCTCAACGTTGTGACGCGTTAACTATAGATGCACTTGAAATTGATGCCAATGCACATGAGCAAGCTGTTGAAAATTTTGAAAGTAGTAATTGGGCAGATCGGTTATTCTGCTACCATTGTTCATTACAAGAGTTTGTAGATGAAGTTGATGATACCTATGATTTGATTGTTGCCAACCCTCCGTTTTACACCGATGATTTTAAAACCAATAATGAAGCTAGAAACAAGGCTAGATTTACAACTTCTTTATCGTTCGAAGACTTGTTGCTTTCTGTTTCAAAATTGTTATCAGAACAAGGGGTTTTTTCCGTGATTATCCCTTTTAAAGAAGAGGCTAATTTTATTGCTTTGGCAAATAAACAACAGCTTTTTGTAAACAGAGTTTGTCATGTACAAGGAACCTCAAGTTCAAAAATCAAAAGAAGTTTATTAGAGTTTACTTTTCAAAATATTAACCCCATACTAGAAAATTTGATTATTGAACATGAGCGTCATAAATACACCAAAGAATATCAAAATTTGGTAAAAGATTTTTATTTGAAAATGTAAAACAACTTCTTTACATTTACATTTCTTAATTAAAAGAAATTGAATGAATACAAAAGGATTTATATTCGATTTAGACGGAGTAATAGTCGATACTGCAAAATACCATTATTTGGCATGGAAAAAATTAGCAAACGGCATTGGTATTGATTTTACAGAAGTTCAAAACGAACACTTGAAAGGGGTAAGTCGGGTGAATTCTCTAGAAAAAATACTAGCTTGGGCAAATAAAACAATTTCTGAAGGTCAGTTTATGGAGCTGATGGCAAAAAAAAATGATAATTATCTCAGCTATATTGCAAAGATGGATGAAGGTGAAATTTTACCAGATGTTACAGAAACCTTAGATTTTCTCATAAAACAAAAGCAACCCATAGCTTTGGGCTCTGCAAGTAAAAATGCTAGAGAAATTCTTAAAAAAGTAAACCTGTTTGAAAAGTTTGATATTATAGTTGATGGTAATGATGTAACTGAAGCTAAGCCAAACCCTGAAGTTTTTTTAATTGCAGCAAATGGTTTAGGAATAAAACCCGAAGACTGTATTGTTTTTGAAGATTCGGTTGCGGGTGTTCAAGCTGCAAATACTGCAAAAATGATTTCTGTAGGAATCGGACAGCAAGAAGTGTTATATGAGGCCAATGATGTGTTTATAGATTTTACTGAAATGGGTACAACTTATATAAATGAATTAATTAATAAATAGAAACAAGAGAGTAAGACTCAAGGTACAGGACAAAAAAATAGGTCTTGCGTCTTGATTCTTCCTGTCTTAAGTCTTATCTGAATATGAATCAAAATTATATACAAGAAAATTCGTGGTCAATCATAGAAGAAGGTTTTGATACTCGTCGTATTAAAGCTTCTGAAAGTCTGTTTAGTATTGGCAATGGGGCAATGGGGCAACGTGCTAATTTTGAAGAATATTATTCTGGTTCAACATTTCAAGGTAGTTATATTGCAGGTGTGTATTATCCTGACAAGACTCGTGTAGGATGGTGGAAAAATGGGTATCCTGAATATTTTGCTAAAGTCTTGAATGCTCCGAATTGGATTGGTATTGATATAAGCATAGATGGAGAACAACTAGATTTGTTTCGCTGTAAAAAAGTTGAAAACTTC
>JAJRPL010000167.1 GCA_024280815.1 Bacteroidota bacterium | reverse complement strand
TGATGAAGATATTGATGCTGGTAGAATTATACGTTTTTCTAAACATGCAAAATGGTTGAAAATTCATAAATATCAAAAATATTATGCATTTTTCTTGTACGGTTTACTTACCGTAAATTGGGCAATTACAACTGATTTTAAACAGAGCTATCACTATTTAAAACGTAAATTATCCTATGGAAAATTCCCTAATCCTGTTACTCAATGGACAAAATTAATCATTGGTAAAATTATATATTATGCTGTTTGGGTCGCATTACCTCTATTTTTAGGTTTTGCTTGGTGGCAAGTATTAATTGGTTTCCTTATCATGCATTATACCGCTGGTATTATTTTAAGTGTTGTTTTTCAATTGGCTCACGTTATGCCTAATACTGAAATGCCTTTACCAGACAAAGATGGTAACATGAAAAACACTTGGGCAATACATCAATTATATACCACTTCTAATTTTGCACCTAAAAATTGGTTGGTGCGTTATTTTACTGGTGGGTTAAACAGACAAGTTGAACATCATTTGTTTTCAAACATCAGTCATATTCATTACAATAAAATAGCCACAATAGTTAAAGAAACTGCCAAAGAATTTAACTTACCGTATAATGAATACAAGACCATGTGGAAAGCTCTTAAAGAACATTACAGACAATTAAATGTTTTAGGTCAAAAACCTGTAATGGCATAAATTTCACTTTTTCTATCTATTGGTTCAAAATATAACAGTTTGTAATCAAAAAGCTTCTTTTAACAACTGTTTATTGGTTATAAATCTCTACTTTTGTTGTGTATTTTTAAGTAAATCATTATGCAACAAGATCTTTCTGATAGAATCAACAATTTACCCGTTTCTGCAACCTTAGCTATGGCTGCCAAAGCTAGAGAATTAAAAAATTAAGGTAAAGACATTATAAGTTTAAGTTTAGGTGAACCTGACTTCAACACTCCTGACTTTATAAAAAACGCTGCAATACAAGCTATAAATGACAACTACAATTCATATACACCCGTTAACGGATATTTAGAATTACGTGAAGCCATTTGCAGAAAATTTAAAAGGGATAACCAATTAAATTATACCCCCAATCAAATTGTAGTTTCTACTGGTGCAAAACAATCTATTGCTAATATCGCTATGGTGTTGTTAAATCCTGGAGATGAAGTATTATTACCTGCACCCTATTGGGTGAGTTATTCTGCAATTTCTATATTGGCTGAGGCTACCTATAAAGAAATTCCTTCTAGTATTGATACTGATTTTAAAATCACGCCAACACAATTAGAAGCGGCAATTACTCCAAAAACAAAAATGATATTTTTCAATTCGCCAAATAACCCTAGCGGTACCGTTTATACCGAAAGTGAATATAGAGCTTTGGCTAAAGTATTAGAGAAACATCCTAATATTTATATTTTATCTGATGAGATTTACGAACATATCAATTATGGTGAGCCTACCTTTAGTTTTGCTGCCATAGAAAGTATGTATGACAGAACCATCACTGTTAATGGTGTCGCTAAAGCTTTTGCCATGACTGGATGGAGAATTGGCTATATGGGCGGTCCAGAATGGATTGCTAAAGCTTGTACTAAAATGCAAGGGCAAATTACTTCTGGTGCAAATTGTATTGCTCAACGTGCTACCATAACAGCTCTTGGTGCTCCTGTTTCTAAAATTCAATTTATGGTAGATGAGTTTTACAAAAGAAGAGACTTGGTACTTGACATGATTAAAAATATTGAAGGTTTTAAAGCTAATGTACCTAAAGGTGCTTTTTATGTTTTTCCTGATGTTTCATATTATTTCGGAAAAACTATTCAAGGTACACCAATCAACAATGCTTCTGATTTCTCTATGTTATTATTAGAAAAAGCAAATGTCGCTACGGTTACTGGTGATGCATTCGGAGCTCCTGACTGTATCAGAATTTCTTATGCTGCTTCGGTTGAAAACCTAAACGAAGCCTTTAAAAGAATTCGTGATTTGTTAAATTCTTAAGACTAGTTCTTAATGCTCAAAATACTGAATAGCACGTCTGATGATATGAATGAAATCTTTCGTTTGTACCAAATAGCACGTGAATATCAAAAACCGAGATTCAACGTTGTTTGGCCAACCTTTGAAACTAGTTTAATTGAAAGTGAAATAAAAAACAACCATCAATGGAAGCTTATTATTGACAATAAAATTGCTTGTGTTTGGGCTACAACATATAATGATGCTTTAATTTGGGGAAAAAAGAATGAAGACCCTTCAGTTTATCTACATAGAGTTGCTACAAACCCTGAATTTAGAGGACAGAATTTAGTCAAAAAAATAGTAGATTGGTCAATAAGCTATGCCACAAAAAACAATAAAAAATTTGTTAGATTAGATACTGTTGGTGAAAATAAAAAACTCATTAATCACTATCAAAAATGTGGTTTTGATTATTTAGGACTATTTCAATTAGCTGATACCAAATCGTTACCTGATCATTATAAATTAGATGATGTAGCTTTGTTTGAAATTAAAATTTAAGGTTTGAAAAAAAAAGCATTCGTATATCCAATTCTTATTTTATTGATAAGTCTAATTATTTATCTTTTTAATCCGTCAAACGGAGAAAAT
>JAJRPL010000166.1 GCA_024280815.1 Bacteroidota bacterium | reverse complement strand
TTTTGTTGTTACAGCTGTTTCTTGCCTGTCATTTAAAAAAGTTGCTTCATGATACAGTAAATTTACTTCTTTAATAATTGATGTGATTTCAGGCTTATAAATGGTGTCACTACAAAAAGCATAGCTCAAAGGTTTGAGTGGGTTGAAGGTGAGTGATTTATTTAAAATAACTTGACCATTTTCTTTCGTGAAATCTTTACCGTTTTTTAAGTTTTGATAATCGCAAATCTCAATTTCTGAAACCTGTTTAATGGCTTCAATATTTAATTTACGTTCTCCAACTTTTTCTTTGAATAAAAAACCATTGGTATATACACGATGCTCTAAAGGAATGGTATATACTTCAACGTTGTCATCTTCAAAAATAAGTTCACTTTTATCGCTAGAAAGTTCATGAAAAATAAGTTGAAAAGATAACCAAGAATTGGAAGCTTTTAATTGTGTATGAATAATATTTTCAAGGTCTTTAGGACCAAAAACATGTAAATCATTTTTTCGACTTAGTAGACCAAAGGTTGACAATAAGCCAATCAAACCAAAAAAATGATCTCCATGTAAATGAGAAATAAAAATATGGTTAATCGCAGAAAATTTAATTTTATATTTTCTGAGTTGCACTTGAGTTCCTTCACCACAATCAATCAAAAAACGCCTATTATTTATTTCTAAATATTGCGAGGTTGGGTGTGCAAAGGTTCTCGGTGTAGCAGAATGACAACCTAATATAGTTAAGTCTATACTCATTTAATTACAATACGTTTTGATGTTATCTCGGTATTGGTTTTAATTGAATAAATATAAATTCCAGAATCTAACTTATCTCTATAGAACGGAATTGAGTTTGAGCCAATCTTAGTTGTATATTTTTGAAAATACACAACATTGCCAATAAGGTCTTTAACTGAAAAATCTACTTCAAATATAGCGTCTGCATGAAATTTGATTTTAGTTGTAACACTAAAGGGATTGGGTGAGGCCAAAATCTTCTTAATAATCAATGTAGAGTCTTGTACATTGTTATTATTTTCTAACTGTTGTGAAAAAACAGTTGAAGAAAGTGTAACCAATAAAATAAAAAGTAATTTTTTAACCATATGCATTTAATTGTTTTGGGTATAATAATTTGGGTTTAAATTCTATTTATTTAGTTTTATGTTTGTTAAAATCCTAAATCTCGTTCAATATTTTCCATTTCTACAATGTCTTTGGCTTCTGTGAGTGTCGGTACAATGATAATTTCATCAGGTACATCATCAACTTCAATTCCATTTACAGTAATTACAAAAGACATGCCATTATTTCTGTGTTGTTCAGAAAGCGACAAAAATAATAAGATATTTTCTATAATCACTTCTTTGTTACTAGAAAAATCAAGAATAATATTCTTGTCTTTAAAATTAATATATTTTTTTGAAAAATCTGCAAAAAAATCTGTAATTGATTTTTTTTCATTTTTAAAAATGATTGCTATTTCAGTTTCTTCTTGTGTCATTTTTTTATTTGCTGAGCTAATAAATAGATAACAGCCATGCGTATTGCAACACCGTTTTCTACTTGATTTAAAATGATAGATTGATCAGAGTCGGCTACATTACTAGTGATTTCTACACCTCTATTGATTGGTCCAGGATGCATAATTACAATTTTCTTGCCAAGACTATCTAGAATTTCTTTATTGATGCCGAAAAGCTGAGTATACTCTCTAATTGATGGAAAATACTTAATGTCCATTCTTTCGTGTTGTACTCGTAAAACATTTGCAACATCGCACCAATCCAATGCTTTTTTAAGATTGGTTTCAACTTGAACACCTAAACTACTAATGTACTTTGGTATTAAGGTTGTTGGTCCGCAAACTTTCACAGTAGCTCCTTGTAATTGTAATGCAAAAATATTTGACAAAGCTACTCTAGAGTGGAGTATGTCACCAATAATTACTATTTTTTTACCTTTAACAGTTCCTAATTTTTCTCTGATAGAATAGCTGTCAAGTAATGCTTGTGTAGGATGCTCGTGAGCACCATCTCCAGCATTTATAATTTTAGCATCAACATGTTTAGATAAAAATACACTGGCACCAACATTAGGATGTCTCATAACAACAATATCAACTTTCATAGAAAGGATGTTGTTTACTGTGTCAATTAAAGTTTCTCCTTTTTTTACTGAAGATTGACTTGCAGAGAAATTAATAATATCTGCTGAGAGTCTTTTTTCTGCCAATTCAAAAGAAAGTTTTGTTCGAGTACTATTTTCAAAGAATAAATTTGCAATAGTAATATCTCTTAAAGAAGGCACTTTCTTTATAGGTCTATTGATAACTTCTTTAAAGTGATCTGCAGTTTCAAAAATAAGATTGATGTCTTCTTTTTTGAGGTTCTTAATACCTAATAAATGTTTTGTACTTAACTGTTTCATTCTAAATTATTACTTAAAATATAAACGGCATCTTTTTTATCTTGTTCTTGCCAAGAAACTTTTACTTTTTCTGAATTAATTACATCTACTTGTCGTCCTTTATAATCGGGTTGAATAGGTAAATGCCTACTGAATCGTCTATCAATCAAAACTAACAATTCAATAGATTTAGGTCTTCCGAATGATTGAATTGCTGTTAAAGCAGAACGAATACTTCTTCCTGAAAATAAAACATCATCAATAATGACTACTTTTTTATCTTCAACAATAAAATCTATGGTTGTATTGCTAGCTGCCAAAGGAGCTTCTCTACGTCTAAAATCATCGCGATAAAAAGTAATATCAAGTTGTCCTAACTTAATATTAGATATGTTATAGTCTTTCTGTAAAATTTCTTGTAATCGTTGTGCTAGAAAAATACCTCTAGGTTGTAAACCTATTAATACAGTGTTGTTAAAGTCATTGTGGTTTTCAATGAGTTGACAAGCCAAGCGATGCAGTATAATGTGAATATCTTTCGCGTTAAGTAATGTCTTTTTTGCCATGATAGCAGTACTAGCCTCGGGTTTGGATACAAAAATACATATTTTTTTAATAAAAAAAATAGTTTATAACGTGTTAATTAATTTGTTAACAACATTTCTTAGTTCATGGCTATGAAAAAAAGGATTACTTTAATTTTAAAATCGGTAATAAAACCTGATTTTATGCACAAATTTCAAAATAATGATGATGATATACCATTATCAAAATTTGAATCAATGTTGAAAACTAATAGTGTGTATTTTTTCGATTCGACTGAGTTTGAAGAAATTATACTACACTATATGAACGTTGGTAAGATGTCTTTGGCTAAAAAAGCGTTAAATTTAGGATTAGAACAACATCCTGAAGCCATAGCTTTAAAACTAGCTTATGTTGAGGTGCTTTTATATGAAGATAAAATTAATAAAGCGGAAAAATTATTAATTGAGCTCGAAAATATTGCCCCTTTAAATGACCAAGTTTTTTTACATAAAGCTACTTTACTGTCAAAAAAGGACAATCATAAAGAAGCAATTATTGCTTTAAATACGGCACTATTATATACCGAAGATGAAGCAGATGTTCTTTCAATGATTGGTATGGAGTATCTCTACTTAGAAGAATATGAGACAGCACGTTTAAATTTTGCGAAGTGCTTAGAGGTAGAATATGATGATTACACCTCTTTATACAATGTTATTTATTGCTATGATATGCTTGGGCAAAGTCAAGAAGCTGTTGATTATTTGAATAACTACATAGAAAAAGATCCTTATAGTGAAATTGCATGGCATCAATTAGGCCGACAGTATTTTATTCAAGAAAATTTTACAGAAGCACTAAGAGCTTTTGACTACTCAATTTTAATCGATGAATACTTTATAGGTGCATATTTAGAGAAAGCAAAAACGTTAGAAGAGCTAAAACGTTATGATGAGGCTATAGAAAATTATGAAGCAACCATTAATTTAGATGATGGTTCTTCTTTCTCATATTTAAGAATAGCATATTGTTATGAGCAATTAGGCAATACTAAAAAAGCTCTAAAGTATTACAATATTACGGTAAAAGAAGATCCTTTAATAGACAAAGGATGGTTAGCTCTAACCAATTTGTATATCAAAAATAAAAATTATCAAAAGGCATTATATTTTATAAATAAAGCCTTACTTATTGATGAGGGTAACTCTATTTATTGGATGCGTTATGCGGAAATAAATTTGAAATTGAACTTTTATGAAGAAGCAACAAAAGGTTTTCAAAAGTGTTTAGATTTAGAAGATTATTCTCTAGATGTATTTCTTGCTTTAACAGATGTTTTACATTTTATTGGTGAGTTTGCAGATGCTATAGAAGTTTTAAAACGAGCAAAGGTAATGTATGATGATTTTGCTGAAATAGAATATCGTTTAAGCGGATTGTATTTTTTAATACAACAAGAAAAACTTGGGCTAGCGTCATTAGATAATGCTTTAATAATAGATTATGATTATCATAAAATAATTAAAGAATTATATCCTTCTGTTTTTGATTTAGACAGTGTTCAGCAACTCATTTTGAAATACACCTAAGTCTTTCAGAATTTCAACTCATTTTTCTCTTTTTTTATTTCAAAAATTCTGATTTCACAATCATTCACTTTCACTATATTTGAAATCTAATTTTATTTGAATGAAAAGAAGCTTAAAAGATTATATAATTATATCACTCAAAGGTATTGCTATGGGTGCAGCAGATGTAGTGCCAGGTGTGTCAGGAGGTACTATTGCTTTTATTTCAGGAATTTATGAAGAATTACTAGCTTCAATCAATGCTGTAAACTTAGAGGCTATAAAAACTTTAAAGAAAGAAGGCTTCAAAGCAATGTGGATGTCTGTTAATGGTAGTTTTTTATTGGCATTATTGATGGGTATTGGCGTAAGTGTTTTAACATTAGCAAAATTGATAAAATGGCTCTTAGAAAATGAACCAATTTTATTATGGTCTTTCTTTTTTGGTTTGGTAGTTGCAAGTGTTTTCTATGTAGGTAAACAGATTAAGAATTGGACAATCATTAAAATTATTATGTTGATTGTTGGTGTGGCGTTGGCATTTTATATTACAATATTACCGCCAATAGCTAATCAAATCACCTCGAGTTGGTTTTTCTTCTTTGCAGGAGCATTGGCAATCTGTGCCATGATTTTACCCGGTATTTCGGGTAGCTTTATTTTATTATTATTAGGAGCTTATAGACCTGTAATTGATGCCTTAGACCAAAGGAATATTAAAATAATACTCCTTGTAGGTAGTGGTGCAATAGTAGGATTATTGACTTTTTCAAGAGTTTTAAAATGGTTGTTTGATAACTATAAAGAAATGACATTGGCAGTGTTGACAGGTTTTATTGCAGGTTCTTTAAATAAAATTTGGCCTTGGAAAGAAACATTGTCTTGGCGTAAAAATTCACACGGTAAAGAAGTGCCATTTATTCAAGAGAGTATTCTACCTTTTAATTATGAAGGAAACTCAGAATTGCTTTGGGCCATAATTTTATCCATTATTGGTGTTGGAGTTATTTTATTGTTAGAAAAATTTTCAAAAGAGAATTCAGTTTGATATATGAACAAAGACCGTACCTTCTCAGATAAATTTTTCCTTTTTATGAAAGGATTAGCTATGGGTGCAGCAAACAAAGTACCGGGAGTTTCAGGTGGTATTGTTGCCTATGTAGGCGGTTTTTATGAAGAGTTGATTTCTTCTTTTCAAAAAGTAAATGGTAAAGCTTTTAAGTTATTGTTTACTGGGCGTTTTAAAAGTTTTTATAGGTATACCAATGCACAATTTTTAATTCTAATATTCTCAGGAAGTATTTTTAGTTATTTTACAGTATCTCAACTGTTAGATTATTTGATTAAAAATCATGAACTCTATGTTTGGAGTGCTTTTTTTGGGATGATTATTGGCTCAGTATACTATATAGGAAAACAAATTAATGATTGGAATTTTAAAGATGTAATCGGAATTTTTATTGGTGCAGTCATAGGTGTTGCTATTAGCTTTATGAATCCTGCTAAAGAAAATGACAATTTGTTTTTTGTCTTCTTTTGTGGAATTATAGGTGTAACAGGGATGACTTTACCAGGCTTGTCAGGCTCATTTATATTAATTTTATTAGGTAATTATGTGTTGTTGTTAGTCGATTCGGTTAATATGTTATATAGAACAATTATAGATGTTTTTCAAGGTAATTTTGCTTTTTTAGAAGATGCTGTTAGAATAAGATATTTAAAAATTGTTGGTACTTTTGGTTTGGGATCAGCTTTTGGACTGGTGGTGACTTCTCAAATTTTAGCCTTTGTATTGAAGAGATGGCATCAATTAGTAACTGCATTAATTCTTGGTTTTATTTGTGGTTCTTTAGGGATTATTTGGCCATGGAAAAAAGCGATTTATAAGTTTGAAAATAATGAGTTGTTACTTGATTCTAAAGGGAATAAAGTGTTAGAAAATTACAAACGTTTTATACCAAATATTGCAGAACTAGAAACTTGGATAGCTATTACTTATATATTAGCAGGTATTAGTATTGTTTTATTGATAAGTTATTATGGGAAAAACTCAAAAAAAGTATAAATACGGATTGATAGGTAAAAATATTTCCTATTCATTTTCTAGGCAGTATTTTACTGAAAAATTCAAAAAATTAAAATTGGAAGATTGCGAGTATGTGAATTTCGATTTACAATCTATCGATGAATTTTCTAAAATAGATCTTAAGACCATTAGTGGATTCAATGTAACCATACCTTATAAAGAACAAATCCTAAATTTTTTAGATGCTATTGATGATGAAGCTAAAGAAATTGGAGCAGTAAACACTATAAAGATTACAGAAAACAATCAGTTAATAGGTTATAATACTGACTTTTTTGGTTTTCAAGAATCGTTAAAACCTTTATTAAAATCACAT
>JAJRPL010000165.1 GCA_024280815.1 Bacteroidota bacterium | reverse complement strand
TGAGATTCTAAATCTTTGTATTCAAAAAGGATATTTTGTTCATTATCTAACAACATCAACATCTAAAATTAAACAAACTAACACCTCTCAGGGATTTTATTGGAACCTAAAAACTCAAGAAATAGATGTTAACTGTCTTAAAGAAGTTGATGCCATTATCAATTTAGCAGGAGCTTCTATTTCTAAACGATGGACAACTACCTATAAAAAGACAATTATAGAGAGCAGGGTACAATCTGTAAAATTGATTTATAAATTATTATCTAAAAATACACATCAGGTAAAACATATAGTGAGTGCTTCAGCTATAGGTATTTATTCATCTTCAGAAAATGAAGTCTATCGCGAAACCTCTACCCTAATAAATTCTTCTTTTTTAGGAAAAGTTGTTCAAGCTTGGGAACGAGAAGTAGATTACTTAACGAATCTTGAATTGACTGTTTGTAAATTACGATTAGGTATTGTGCTTTCTAAACATGGTGGTGCTTTAGAAAAAATGTCTCAGCCCATTAAATTAGGTTTTGGAGCAGGATTAGGCAATGGAAAACAATGGCAATCATGGATACATATTGATGATGTAGCTCGTTTATTTTTATTTAGTATTGAACAGAAATTGACAGGTGTATATAACGCAGTTGCATCAGAAGTCGTAACTAATAAAGAAATGACCAAAGCGATAGCTCAGCAACTAAATAAATCACTTTGGCTACCCAATATTCCGAGTTTTTTATTAAAAACACTTTTGGGTGAAATGGCTAGTTTGGTATTAGAAAGCCAACAAGTAAGTAATGCTACTATTTTAGAATCTGGGTTTGAGTTTGAGTACAATCAGTTAAAAAGTGCTCTAACAGAATGCTTGTAGTAAATAGTAAATTTCAAGTCTATTTGCCTTTTTAGCTTAAAATTTTTTTAACTCGACCTACCTGCCCGCTAGTAAGCATTACTTTTATCCCATGAGGATGTGTAGCCGAATTTGTCAAAATTCTTTTGATTGTACCTTCTGTAAGAATACCTGAACGTTGATTCTTTTTGAGTACAATTGCTACTTCTTGACCAATTTTGATGTTTTTTCTAGTGTTGCCTTGCATTTTAATTCATTTCTGAGTTATACCAATTTAAATTTGTGATGTCGTAAAATAATAATGAATTATTTTTTGATATCCCGAACCTTCGGGAGAAGAAAAAATTCTTTAGCATAGCCTTAGTTCTGGTAAATAATTTTCATAAAAATATAGTGAAAAAGAAACATTATTATGCGATATTATAATTTTAAATTGGTATTAGTAGTTCTGCAACTATAATAATTTCATTTACCAATGCCAAGATATGCTTTTTTTGAGTTAGATTATTCATAATTGTCAATCGTAAAAAACGTGTATTGTTTATTTCTGTTGAGGTAATGTAAAAATTTCCTCTTTTGATAATTTCATTTCTAAGTTTTAACTGAAACTCATTATTTATACCAAATTTGGTATATTGAAAACATAAAATGTTTGATTCAGGTTCGTACAAACATTTAAAATCAGGTTGTTGTTGAAGTATATTGTAAAATTGTAATGTATTGTCATAGGTTTCGTCAATAAACATCTCCAATCCTTTTTCACCTTCGGCAGCCAATACCCAAAACAATTTGGTACCTAAAGCTGCTTTGGTACACTCTACGGTATAAGGCATGGTATCAAAACCTAATTCTTCTTTATCATGAAACAGATAACTTCCTTTTTGTTGAAAGGTACGTTCCATATGTTGTTTGTTTTTAAACAATACAGCAGCCGAAAGGGTAGAGGTTCGTAGCATTTTGTGCGTATCCCAAATCAAAGAATCGGCTCTTTCAACACCTTTTAATAAGTGTTTTTTTGAATCAGATATCAAAGCACTTGCACCATGAGCACCATCTACATGAAACCATATTTTGTTTTCTTGACAAAACTGACCAATTTCATCTATAGGGTCATACAAACCTGTAGCCGTAGTACAAGCATTGGCTACCACTGCCATAATTTTTTTACCTTGATCTTGTATTTTTTGGTATAACGGAAGCAGAGCTTCAGGTTTCATTATTTTAAGATGATTGACAGGTACATGAATTACAGCATTTTTACCCATGCCCATAATAGAAATAGAACGGGCTACAGAATAATGAGCTTCTTCAGGCACTAAGACTACCAAATCAGAAGGATTACCTTCTGTCCATGCTTCAGGAGAAATTTTGGCACGTGCTGCTAATAGAGCTGTTAGGTTTGCCAATGAACCTCCATGAGTTAAAACGCCACCACCATTATTTTCAATACTACTAAAATCACCTAAGCAAGAACCTTTAAACCATCCTACTTTTTCTAACATCCAATTGATGACAAAGTGTTCAATGACTGCAGCAGAAGGTCCCATTTCATAGATTGCCATCGGATTGTTAATTACGCCATGAATAAAATCTGCTATTCCAGAAGCTACATGTGGCACAGCAACCTGATGTCCCATATATTGTGGATGATGCATGTGTTGCGAATTTTCTAAATAAGCATCTATAAAAGTATTGGTGGTATTTAAGTCTAGTCCACCTTCTTTTACCCACTTTTCTAGT
>JAJRPL010000164.1 GCA_024280815.1 Bacteroidota bacterium | reverse complement strand
TCACCATCACAGTCTAGTACATTCCAACCTGCGGTTACATTTGCTATGACTTGACTGGCGGTTTTATAATCACATCCATCATTCGGGTCGGTACCGTCTGTCACCTCTTGACTGTCTGGTACTCCATCGCCATCACTGTCTTCTTGTCCATCAACAACAATTTTCACTTCTGCTTTGTCACATATTGTATTATCAATCTCTAAACATATTTGATATGTAATAGTATAGGTACCTGAAGTTGCTCCAACTGGCACTTTAATTATACCATTCGTATTTATACTTACTCCCGTTAATCCGCCATCACTAATTATGCTAATATTATTTGAAATATTAGCATTAGTTGCTGGACTTCCATTTGCATCATCCACACCATTTCCATTATCTAGAAAAACACTTGGTGAATTAGCACCTGCTACTATTGGCGTTGCAGAAAAATCGTCATCTTTTGCTGTTATTACACAACCAATTGTCGCGAGGTCTCTCATTATAAATACTTGTCCGTCTGCTCCATCACCACTACCTTCTTGCATGTATCGTACTCCATAAATTAAAGTCTGACGAGGCACCAATGCTGTTAATGGGTATACTGTAGCCTTTACAGGTTGACCGATATCATGTGTAGCCCCTGTTAACCCATAATTAGATGGGTTGTTCATTGTTTTTACGCCTATAGGATTACCGTTAATATCTAGTGCTTGTGTAGAAGTTGGGTTGTTTCCATTTCTTTCGGTAGCCACTACAAATCTATTTCGTGCTGCTATAATTGGTTTATCATAAAGATAATCTACATAGTCACCTTGTACCGTACCTGCATCACTAGTTAAATAGTGATTGAGATCAGTATCTTGAGCTTCTGCTAATACAAGGGCAGAAAATGCTGCTACTCCAAGGCTTCCATCTCCAATAATTGCTCCGTTTAATCTTACTGTATTACTGGTATCAAAGTTTTGTATTGAAAGAGTAACTCTATCTGGTGTAATTAAATTGGTAAATGCGTTTGGCTGACCTGTAACGGTAAATCCATTGAGAATAATACTGCCTGCTGGTCCTACTCCTGTAAAATCCCACATAATATCTCCATTTGGCACTTGAGTTGTAGGGTCTCCTGGCGGTATTGCCTCTTCACAAACTCCTAAGCATACTGTAAAATCTAAATCATCAGTCACAGCTGTGGTAGTTGCTTGTGGGCTTCCTGCAATAGTAGGTACTCCATTGGCATCAACACCTGCCGAGGTATTTGCTAAATTATTATCAGCTGTTAAATTTGCTGCTATAAATGCTCCAGCTGCTTCTAAAGCATCTGGACAACCATCGTTATCTGAATCATTATCAAAATGATCGGGTATTCCGTCATTATCTGTATCTTTTGGTGTACAACCTGCAAGAAGCATAAAAGAAATTAAATGCCTTCTCGCACCAAAATTTATTCCTTTTTTTACATTTAAAACATGTATTTGATTAAATGGAGTAAGGCTGTAAATTTTAAATACTCCATTTGCAGCATTTGTTCCTCCTGTAGTTGGAGTAGCATCAAGAATTTTATTATCGGTAACTACTGCATGAGTATTTGCATCTACAATAGAAATTAACAAGGGAGATCCATTTTCATCTGTAAACTGAAGTTCATAATAATCTAAACCTATAATACCTATGTAGATTTCATTTATCGGGTTTGTTAGTGTATAAATATCTATTTGATTTATAGCTGGTTCTGTATATCTTCCTTTTGGCATATTGGGTGTAAAACTTGAAAAGTTTACACCTCCATAATTATCATAAGATTGGTTAAATTTCCAAGCTGTATTTCTTGTTATTTTATTCGTATCAAAATCACCAGTCATAGCGTCCCATGGTTGTTCTGGTAAACAATTCATTTCTTCAGTATCAAGAATACCATCATTGTCATCATCTAAATCTACATCATCATTATAACTATCATTATCGTTATCTTTATTTAAACAAGCAGTATTGTCTAACTTATCACTAACTGCATTGGTTAACGCTTGACCAGCACCAGCTACTGTTGGTATTCCGGTTGTATTATCAATACTTCCCTTTAATCTACCATTATTATCAATATCTGACAGTGTAAATGTACCAGCAGCTTCAATAGCATCTGCACAACCATCATTATCAGAATCATTATCTAAATGATCTGGTATACCATCACCGTCAGTATCTCTATTAGTACAACTGGCAGGTAACATGAAAGACATTAAATAACTATCTGTTGATGAGGTGCTAATTCTATACCCTTCAACAATAATTTTACTAAAAGGAGTATTACTATATATTTTAAACACACCGTTGGCAGAGTTTCCATTAAATGAAGTAGTTAAATCACCATCATAAATAATATTACCTGAAGTTTTACCATCATTATTTACATCAATAGGTTCAATTGAAAGTGGGTTTCCGTTTTCGTCTGTTAATTTTAATTGAAAAAAATCAAGACCTAAAATTCCTATTAAAATTTCAGAAATAGGGTTATCAAAACTATATTCTGTTTTTGATAAATAAACACCCCATGTTTCTCTTCTCCCATCTGGCATTACTGGATTAAAATCTCCATAATTCGCACCATCATAAGATGAACCAGGGGCACTAAACCATGGACCATTTTTTGTTATTTTATTGTTTCCTATTTCTCCAGTCAAAGGATTCCATGGTTGTTCTGGTAAACAATTCATTTCTTCAGTATCGAGAATACCATCATTATCATCATCTAAATCTACATAATCAAAAATTCCATCTTGGTCAGAATCTATAAAAAAATCACATACATTAATTGAATTATTTGTAACATCAGATGTATTTTTTTGACCGCCATTTGCTATAGTTGGAATACCATTAGTAAGATTGACTCCTCCTGTTAAACGCTTATTAGCATCAATTTGACTTGGGGCAAATGAACCTGCAGCTTCTATAGCGTCAGCACAACCATCATTATCAGAATCCGTATCTAGATGGTTGGGGGTTCCATCATTATCTGAGTCAATACAAACATCTAGGGTTCTAACTCTTATACTAGTAGTATTATCAGCTGTACCTCCTGGTATGTCTGTATATTTAAAATCTATTTGAGAAACTGGAGTGGTAGTAATAGACCATTTTCCATCACCAATCAATATCGTCTGCTTCGGAACAAATGTCACTGACGTAGCTGTTTGAGAGATAATCACAAGCTGTCCGTCTGGATCATTTAAAGTTAAATTACCATTAGGAATAGTAATTTCAATACGGTCATCTACTGTAAACAGTTTATTATGCGATACAAAAGATTCAGTTGCTTGAGTGAATGGATAATCTATAATTGTTGCTAAAGGTTTATCATATGTTATGCGATAAGTCATTGTTCCTAAATCTGCAACACCAAAAGCAATTCCGGCCGGAGAACCAAGCGGATAACTAGTTGAAGGGGTGCCAGCAACGACAGCTCCTGAGAAAGTAGCACAAGAATTAGATGCAATTTTTTGATTGGCTCCTAAAGGATTTAAAAAATCAAGATTAGATTTTAAAATCATTTCGTCAGTATCTAAAATACCATCATTATCATCGTCTAAATCTACACTATCTACAACACCATCACCGTCTGTATCTTGAGCAAAAGTTTGGGTTGTAAACATCAAACCAAAACCAACTATTAAAAATAGTGCTAAAAAGTATTTTTTACTGTTAAATATTTTAAAATTTAACTCTGTTTTTTTAATAAATATGTTATGTTTGCAGTTCTTTTCTCCTTTAAACAAAGGATACAATATACTTATAAATAAATTTGTCATGTTAATTGATTTTTACTTGTAATTATTGATTAATTATGATGCCTGCCCTGACCATAGTACTGCTGTCAAACGTTGCTATAGGTTGGGTTTTTTTTATATTATCTTATTTTTTTACTTATACTTTTAATACACAACTAGAATTAAATTTATTAATTATCTGAAATTTAAACACAAAAACATATTGATTTAAAGTATTAAATCAAAATATACATAGCAATAGAGAATTCGATTGAAATCTTATATGTAAAATTAAAAAATAAAAGGTACTTAGCAATAGATTGTTTCATATCTTGGTTTAGCAATAATCAAATGTATAACTAATTAATATAGTTGCGTAAATTTGTTAATAAACAGCAGTAAATGTTAATAAAAATAACAGCAACCACTATTTTTTTACATCAAACTACTTTTTAATAAACTTACTTGTATATACTTTGTTTTCTTTATTAATTTTTAACAAGTATATTCCTGAACTTAACCTACTCAAATTAATACGTTTATTATTGTTTATTTTATTTTTTAGTACTTTTTTCCCTTCTATGGTATAAATTTCATAGACAGATTCTCCATCAGTTAATTCATTAAACTCAATGTGTAAATATTGCGTTACTGGGTTTGGATAAACCGTTGCTATATCATTTAAATTATAATCATTTATTGCTAACAACCCAGAATTAATTTGAATAGTATAATCTTCAAACTCTCCACTATTAACATTACATGGGTTTGGACCATTTATAACTGCTTTTGAGTTATAATCTACCGCAATTCTCATGCGTAAATGTGTATCATAAACAATAGCTGTGTTTGGTATGGTTATAGTCGTGGTATAAATATCTGTATCTACATTACTTTGCGTTTGTACCATTTCATAATTCACATCAAAAATATTGTCATTATCAAAATCGATATAGACATAATAACTAGATCCATTTGCACCCACATATGAATCGGTTATACTTAAATTATACGATTGCCCAGCTTTTACGTTAAAAATTACTGATGAAAAATCTTCATAACCACTACTACCTGTACTATTAGTAGTGTTGCCATCAAAAGTTACACTATTAATCAATCTATACCATGCTTTATTGGTTACTGTTGGTGTACATAATGTTTGATTCGTATTTAGGGTTCTTATTCTACTATAATAAACCTTTCCTTCTAATTTTGCCTTTATTCTATATTGATATACTTTTCCTGCTATAACTTGAATATCACCATTTATTTCATAATTATTATCTGTTGGAAAATTTCTTGGATTTATACTTAGGCTATTATCAAAAACTGTTTCTCCATACTCAATTGACAATGCATCTAATTGATTACCTTCAGGAAATACGAACCCTCTGAGTTTCCAAGTATTATTTCCTAAATTCAAGGCTGATCTACTATCTAATTGAGGCATTTTAAATGAAGCCAATTGAAAATTTTGTACTTCACCATAAAATATTCCTTCTGTGTTTCTAACAAAAGGACGGTAATAATAAGCTCTGTTGTACTCTAAATTTTCAGCTAATCAGGTAAAGTTATTATCAGATAAAGTAGAAGTAACTACAACCGACTCTGAATTGTCAATATTTAAATCTGCATTAAGTGTAGCATATACAAAACCATATTGATTCACAGAAGATACGCCAACAAAATCAGTCTGTAAACTCGTACTATTTTCAGATAAAACAGTATGAGATGAGTTAAAATCTACAACCGAATTGATTTTTACATTAAAATCTATTGTTTGTCTATACCCAGATGTTTGACAACTGATCGGAGCCGAATCTGAATCTAATGCAACTATCCTAAGTGTAAGTAATTTATTTAAAGATGCCGTATTTGGTACTGTAAAATTACTAGTAAAAGGTGCCCCATTAGCTTCTATTTTACCATTAGAATTTACTATTTCTTCACCTGTATCATCAAAATCACCATCTCCATTAAAATCTATCCAAGCTTTAATATAAAAATTATATCCAGAATAACTATCGTAAATTTCTATTTCTTGTGATTTTCCAACCAATAACTGAAAAGTTTTTTGGATTTTTTCATGATTTTTTGAACTATTAATAATTAACGGATTAGCATCTGAATTGATATTAATCCTATTTAATTTTCTAAACCATGATAAATCAGCATCAGCAGTTAAATTACAGGTAGGGTTTGTTGCCTTGTCTAAAACTAAAATATAGTCTTCTTTAACCTTTGTATTTGAACCTTTTGTATTTGTTGCCTCTAATGTAACTTTATAATATCCTTTTTTATTAAATGTAATTTCCGGAGTATGTTTATTGTTAATTATTATTCTCTCTGTACCATTTTCAAATGTCCATCGTAGAGATTCTGCATTTAAAGATTGGTCTCGAAATTCAACTTTATCTCCTACTGTAATTTCTTTTTCAGAATTACCAAATACATCAAAATCTGCTACTGGCATATTTTCTTTTAAATTAGAATACAATGGAGTTGACCATACACCTCTTCCGTATTTTGAAACATAAAGTCTACTATCATTATTAGGATAATAAGCTATATCCATATCTGACAAACTTTGTAAGGGTAAACCTTTATTGAATTCTATCCAATCATCTAAGGTTTCGTCAATGTAATAAATTGTTAAAGGGGTATGAATGTAAATTCCTTCAGAGGTATTTTTATCAACAAGCACATTTTGTGGGTTTGTTTCAGGAAAATCACCTCTTTTTAGCCATGTTTCTCCTTTATCTCTTGAAATATAAACGCCTTTATTAGTTGCCAAAGTAATAAAATTTTCATTGTATTGATGTGTAGCAATTCTATACCTTCCTGATTTTGGTGCATTTTCCAATGCTACCCATATTGGATTTGAAGATGATAAATTTTCTGTTATAAATAATCTTTTACCAACTTCATCTCCCAAAAAAGCGATTTCTTTATTTGCTCTAGATTGTTCAAAGGTTCCTGGATGTAGTTTTGTAATACCAATAGTGCTTAAATCAAACAACTCCCAATTATCAAAAGCAGAATCCCATCCATGCCCATTATTATTAGCTCTATTCTCTCCTCTAAATGATTTAATTTCCCATGCATCTTTTCCTTGAGGTGAACGAGCAAGAAGAGTTATATCTTGACCTTGCGTTATATTTTTATAAGTAAATCCATAAAGTCTATTTGTATTAAAATGATCTGGTGTAATATTATCATAGAATAAATACTTATCCGTATTGCCAGTGAATTTTATCTTTATACCACCTGTAATAAATTGAGAATCTTTTGTTGGTTTTATACTTCCTCTATATACGTCAGCAGAGGCTACGTGGCTATCTCTTCCGTTTCTTGTAAATAACTGTCCGACATCTTGGCCTCCAGTCATGAAAACTCCTTTATTCTGCATACTAACACTCATTTGAGATCCTTCTATCACACAAATATCTCCATTCTTTGCAACTACTTTACTGCTCATATATGCATCTTTAGACAAGCCTGAGGCTTGAACCATAGCATCTGTTGGGAACAAATCTGTTTCTTTCATAGCCCAAATACCACCATCATTACACCAAAAAACAGAATCTTTAGCTACATTTGTGGTAAAATACCTATTATCTGCCCAATTACTTCCCCCATAACTAGGTTTAAAATGCCATAATACACCTCCGTCATCTGACCCCCACATTTTTGTGTTTTGAGTGATTAACCAATCTGGGTTATTCGGACTCACATAAAATTCACTTACCCAAACGGCTCTAGAAAATGGATTTACACTAGTGTAACTATCTCTATCTTCTTCAAAACCTTGTGCATTATTACTTTCTCTTAATATAACAGGTCCATTAGGATAGTTATAATTAGTATGCTTTACTTCTATAAAATTAAAATGACCTTCACCATTTTGTGGATTTGGAATAAATTCTGATTTCCACAATCCTATAAAACGAGTAGGTGTATTACCATCTAAAATACCATACACATAAACAATATCGTTACCAGTAGATGATTCGTGAATGGCTGTATAAAAAGCATGTACTTGTAATCCGTCTTTTACTGTAACTTCTTTAAAGGTATTTCCTTTATCTTGTGAAAAAAACAATGTTGGGGGCATTTTTGGCCCACCTTCATCTCTTTGTTTACTAACTACGATAAAATCCCAATTATTGGTAATTTCAATTTCTGTAAAAAGACCATCTATTAATTTAGACCATGAATTTCCTGAATTTGTTGTTATGAACAAGCCTTTACTTGTTGCTAAAAGTGCTCTAGAAGAATCTTGAGGATCTGATTCAATTTTATAAATATCTCCTTCTATACCTGAACTTCTATCCTCCCAAGACATTCCTTCGTTTGCACTATACCAAACCTTTTGATCTTCTGCAGCACCTAAGTATAAAACTTTAGGATTGGCAGAACACACCTCTATTGTTGATGTATTATCTGTTAAAAAATAATCAGTTAAAGGTTTCCAGTTTTTTCCATAATTTGTAGTTTTCCATAACCCTCCATTTCTTGAACACACATACATGATAGCTGGATTTGTAGGGTGCATTTCTACATATTGCAAAGCACCATTTCCTGTTGCTGACCAATGTACTTCAGGGTTACCAAAAGGGCCTATATTTTTCCAAGCACCAGCATTATTTTTATTTGGAATGCCATACGTATATGTAGCAGGAAATATTTTAATTTTAGCTTCCTTTGGTTTCTCCTTTCCAATAGAATCTCTAAATGCTAATAAATATCTTAATTGCCCTTTTTCTGAAGTAATATAACCATCTGCATCTGTAGCTCTAGCCAGTTTTCTTTTTAATTTTTCAAAATGTTCTAAAGTTTCTTCGTCTAATTTATGACTGGAAGAATAGGCTTCAAAAGCCAATACGACATCTGATAGTTTTACTTTTTCAAGTTCAAGTAACTCTTCATACACAGACACTTCGTAAGCATTTTTACCTAAAAAATTTAATTCTTTTTGCTGCTTATTAAAACATGAGGATAAACAAATCGATAGTAATAATAAAATTACTATTGGGGTGAATGATTTTTTCATGATATTGACTTTATTTTGTATTTTTTGTTCACAAAATGAAAGCCCTAAACCTTTACTTTTTTAAAGAGTAAATATAATTAGAAATAGTATTTTTTTTGGATTTATTAATACAGAAAATCTCCTTTTGATGGTTTAGCGATTATATTTTGCATTTAATTCTTTAAGCCTAAAACGTTAATTTTTTTTAATTATTGTTATGGTAGTGTAGTAAAAAAGGTCATAGCTTAAAATTTAAGTATAAAATACTGATTTTCAACAATAAAAAAATAGCATTTCTAAAATTTTAGCCATAAAACACCTTATCTATTTCACTAAAAATTTCTTAGAACGCATAAAATAAAGGTTTCTTCTATAGTTGTATTGTATACTAAGTAAAAGCATAATTTTGCCGAATAAATGTTTTCTTTTCCTTTATACTTCATTATAAAAATAAACCATATCCATTTATTATTAAATTACAGCAAACAGAGCCAAAGAAACTTTAAAGTGGGTGCATATAGCAATTAGTGATATAAAACGAAATTTTGTAGGCAATTACCATAAAATAAACTCAATAGAAGATAATTTGGAGAAAGAATAGAAAGAATATTTGATAGACTTGTAATTGCTAGTATTACCAATTATGACTAATTACGGATAATAAAACTTAATATTTACACTTCAAAAGAACTAACTATCTTTTAAATTTAAATTACAAGCTTACTTCTTAAAAATAGAATTACACAAAATTATCTAAGAGTTCATCTAATAATATTTAAATTAGCCAACTCTAATTTATATTGTGAAGAATAAATTTTTAACATACTTATTTATTATTGGTTTCCTGCATGCTATAAACGCACAAGAGACTATTAATACTATGTTTTATAATTTATTAGAATTCCCAGATGCACCACCATCTAATAGAGCAGATATTCTAAAAACCATACTTGATGATTACAAACCTGATTTATTTATGGTATGTGAATTAAAATCTGAAGAAGGTGCAAATGCTATTTTAAATACATCATTACATACCAATAGCAATAGATACTTAAAAGCAACGTACGTTTCTAATCAATCAAATATACAGACAGATTTACAGCAATTGGTTTTTTACAATTCAAAAAAATTGATTTTAGAAAGCCAAGATTTAATCAATACTGGTATTAGAGATATTAATCATTACCTCTTTAAATTAAATACAACCACCGCTACAATTAATCCTATCTATTTAGATGTGTTTGTAGCACATTTAAAATCTAGCCAAGGCCAAGATAATGAACAAAAAAGACTCAATATGGTATTAGACTTCACAAGTACATTAACCGCTATTCCCTCTAATCAT
The DNA here is from genome assembly GCA_024280815.1 of Bacteroidota bacterium. Taxonomy (GTDB): domain Bacteria; phylum Bacteroidota; class Bacteroidia; order Flavobacteriales; family Flavobacteriaceae; genus Aureibaculum. The sequence goes on along the minus strand of JAJRPL010000164.1, from coordinate 9,719 downwards.
TTTGTGTTGTTTTCAGGAGATTTAAACCTTTATACGTCACAAGAAGATGCTTATCAAGAATTACTAGACCCAACCAATGCTATTGTATTAAAAGATCCTATCGATAGACCTGGAAAATGGCATATAAATTCAACATTTAAAGATATCCATACCCAATCTACCAGAAAATCTAATGTGAATTTTGATGGTTTTGGAGCTGGTGGTGATTTAGATGATCGTTTTGATTTTATTTTAATTTCTGAGAATCTAGAAAACAGTAGCACACTAAAATACAAACCCAACAGTTATAAGGCATATGGAAATAATGGAAATTGCTATAACAAAAGTATAAATGACCCTACATGTAATGGTTCTGAATATAATTCATCCATCAGAGATGCATTATACAACATGAGTGACCATTTACCTGTAGTTTTACAATTAGAAACTGATCAAGCTTTAAGTATTGAAGAAAATAATATTATAGAAAATTATTTGCAATTTAAAAACGGTAATCTAATTTCTGATGCAATTACTTTAACAGTTAACTCTAGCATTTTAGGAAAAAATATTGTTCTATATAATAGTATGGGGCAAAAAATTAAAACTATCATCCTAGATAAAAGTAGTAAGATTATTGACGCAACTTATTTATCTGCTGGCATCTATTATATAAAACTACAAAACACAACGACTCCATTAAAATTTATAAAACGTTAAGTTGCTATGAACAAATTAACAGTAGTTTTATGCTTCTTTTATGTTCTTGTTAGTCAATCTCAAAATAATTTGATTACCATAGATGCAAAACTTGATTATAAAAATAGTGAGCTACAAATTCAACAAGAAATTGTTTATTATAATACATCAAAAGTCAATTTAGATACCTTATACTTTCATAATTGGCCAGCAGCTTACAAAGACAGGAAGACACCTCTCTCAAAAAGGTTAATTGAAGATTATGATAAGAGTTTGTATTTTTCTAAAACAAAACATAGAGGAGGTTCTACTATTAAAGGTATATCAAGTAATAACACTTCAAACAAATGGTTTGTCGACGAACAATCACCTGACATAGTAGGCGTTGTATTAAGCAAACCATTATCTGCTACAGACTCTATTGTTTTATCATTTGATTATATCATCAAAATACCTGCGGATACTTTTACAGAATATGGTAAAAAATCAAACACCTATAATTTAAGGTTTTGGTATATCACACCTGCTGTTTTGGATGGGAAATGGCAAACAATGAGCAATTTAAATATGGATGATCTTTATATTTCTCCTTCAGATTATGACATAAAAATAGCCTTACCACAAGGAATGCAACTCAATACCGACTTAGCATATACCAAAACTACCAATCCACCATTTAGTGTATATCATCTTAAAGGAAAAAACAGAACTGATATTGAACTGAATTTGAACGTAATTAATGATTTTACAGCCTTCAAAACTACACCAAAGGTTATCACCAATCTTAATAGTACTGAATTAAACCGTGATTTAAAGACTACAATTATCAACAGAGAATTGAAGTTTATTGAGAAGCATTTAGGTAAATATCCATTTAACAACTTGATGGTTAATAAAATTTCTTATGATAAAAATCCGATTTACGGATTAAATCAATTGCCGAAAATGTTCAATCCTTTTAGCGGAGCCTTTGAGTGGGATATTAAAATGTTTAAAGCATTAACACGAAATTATTTAGAAAAGACAAGTATCATAAATCGAAGAAAAGAGGCATGGATTATAGACGGGATTCAAAGTTTTTTAATGATGAAGTATGTTGAGAAATACTATCCTGAAGTAAAAGCAATGGGTAATATTTCAAAGATATGGGGCGTAAGAAGTTACACAATAGCCCAATTAAAATTCAATGATAAATACCCGTTTGTGTATCAATTTGCTGCACGTAAAAATTACGACCAAGCCCTCACCATGCAAGCAGATTCACTTTCAAATTTTAACAGAAAAATTGTAAATAAATACAAAGCTGGTCTAGGTTTACACTACTTAAATGAGTACTTGTCTGATAGTATTGTAAGCTTGAGTTTGCAAGAATTCTACAAGCAAAGTTTATTCAATAAAACACACAGTACTCTTTTTAAAACAATCATTACTAAAAAAACGACCAAAGATTTAAGTTGGTTTTTTGGAGATTATCTACATTCAAAGAAAAAAATTGATTATACTTTAAAAAAGGTAAAAATAGCTAAAGACTCTATTCAAATTACTATTAAAAATAAAAGGAATATAACAGTACCAATTGCCTTATACGGAATAAAGGATAAAAAAATTATATTTAGAAAATGGTTAACAGAAATAGATACATCAGCAAACATAACCATTGCAAAGGGTAATTTTGATAGACTTTCATTAAATTATGAAAATATTTACCCAGAAATTAATTTAAATAACAATTGGAAAAATTTAAATCGGAGCTTACTCAATAGACCTATATTAGGGCGTTTTTTAAAAGATGTTGACAATCCATACTACAATCAAGTATTCTACAATTTAGAATACGATTACAATTATTACGATGGGTTATTACTAGGGGTTGTTCTGACAAATAAAACTTTATTTAAAAAAAGGTGGATTTACAAAATCATCCCCACTTACGGTACAAAAAGTAAACAATTGACAGGAAGTTTTTCTCTTCAATTTCAACATTTACCAGAAGAAACATCAATTTACAAAGTTAGAGCTGGTATTGGCGGTAGTCTTTTTCATTATGCACCAAACCTATCTTACAAAAGCCTAAGACCTTTTGTTGGTATTCAGTTTAAACGGAAGAGCTTGAGAGATGTTGGGGGAAAATCTCTATTTGCTAGATATGTATTTATTGAAAAAGAAGTTGATGCAAATACCCCGTCACAAGAATCAGATACATATGGTGTTTTTAATTTGAGATATTCAGCTTCAAAACCTGATATTATTAAAGGTTTCGGATATTCTTTTGATTTTCAACTTGGGAAAAATTTTAGCAAACTTGCAGCAGTTTTAAGATATAGAAAACTTACTGATAACAATAGACAATATGACATTAGAGTATTTCTAGGTTCTTTTCTACATAACAATACTACCAGTACTTATTTTAACTTTGCCTTAGATAGACCTTCTGATTATTTATTTGATTATAATTTTTTAGGAAGGTCAGAAGAGTCTGGTTTTTTAAGTCAACAAATTATTATTTCTGAAGGTGGCTTTAAAACTAAATTTACAAATCCTTATGCCAATCAATGGATGTTGAGTACAAACGGTAGTATTAGTATTTGGAGGTGGATTGAAGCCTATGCGGATGCAGGGTTTTATAAAAATAAAAGCTTAAATCCTGTTTTCAGATATGACAGTGGTATTCGTTTAAACTTTATCCATAACTTTTTAGAAATATATTTCCCAATACAATCTAGCTTAGGTTTTGAACTAGAACAACCACATTACAGTTCTAAAATTAGATTTGTACTTACTCTAGATCCGAAAAGGATTTACAATTTTGTAAAAAGAGGTTTTTATTAAAAAACCAACATTGAAGTCTCATTGACTTTTATTTCTGCTCTTAAAATTGTATTTTCGCAAAACTACAAACTAAAGGGATATATGTCAGAAGAATTATTAACTGCAGCACATAAACTATCATATAAAGAATTTAAAAAAGAAATCTTAGAAGATTATCGAATTGCTGTTACTAGTAGAGAATGTAGTCTTTTAGGTAGAAGAGAAGTACTTACGGGTAAAGCTAAATTTGGAATTTTTGGTGATGGTAAAGAAGTCCCCCAATTAGCATTAGCTAAAGCCTTTAAAAATGGAGATTGGCGTTCTGGCTATTATAGAGATCAAACTTTTATGATGGCTATTGGTGAGTTAACACCTCAACAACTTTTTGCAGGTATGTATGCCCATACAGATATAAATGCTGACCCTTTTTCTGCAGGAAGACAAATGGGAGGTCATTTTACAACGCACACGTTAAACACTGATGGTAGTTGGAAAAACCAGCTAGAACGAAAAAATGTTAGTGCAGACATCTCTCCTACTGCTGGTCAAATGCCTCGCTTATTAGGTCTGGCCCAAGCTTCCAAAATTTATAGAAATGTTGATGTATTAAAAGAAACTAATCCTTTTTCTGATAATGGTAATGAAATTGCTTGGGGTACCATAGGTAATGCCAGCACTTCAGAAGGTCATTTTTTTGAGGCGATAAATGCTGCTGGTGTGTTACAAATTCCGATGGTTATTAGTATTTGGGATGATGAGTATGGAATTTCAGTCCATGCAAAACAACAAACTACCAAGGAAAGTATTTCTGAAATTTTAAAAGGGTTTCAGCGTACAGAAGATAGTAATGGCTATGAAATTTTTGTTGTTAATGGGTGGGATTATTCTAAATTAGTCGATGTATATATTCAAGCTTCAACAATTGCTAGGAACCAGCATGTCCCTGTTTTAATTCATGTAAAAGAATTAACACAACCTTTAGGTCATTCTACTTCAGGGTCACATGAAAGATACAAGACTACAGAACGCTTACAATGGGAAACAGAGCATGATTGTAATGCTAAAATGAAAGCATGGATTATAGAAATTTTTGACAATGAAGAAGAGCTTATTTCTATTGAAAAAAACGCAAAAAAAGAAGTCAGTCTTGCAAAACGTACTGCATGGAATGCTTTTTTACCTAATATTATAAATTCACGAAAAGAAGTGCTATTATTGCTAGAAAATTTAGCAAATAAAAGTGTAAATAAAACTTTTATTTTAAAATTAAAAAATGTTTTAGCCAGTAGTAAAGATCCAATAAAAAAAGATTTCATTTCTGCTGCTAGAAAATCTCTTATTTATGTCAGGGATGAAAATAATACCGAAAAAGCAGCAATCATTGATTGGATAAAAAATTACACCAGAGAACAAAATATTTGTTATAGTGCTCATTTATATAGTGAGAATAAGAATTCAGCAGTAACTGTAAAAGAAATTAAACCTACTTATAAAAGCAACCCTGAAACTGTTGATGCAAGAATTGTCTTAAGAGATAATTTTGACGCTATATTGTCTCAACACAAAGAAGTATTGATTTTTGGCGAAGATGTTGGTAAAATTGGTGATGTAAATCAAGGCTTAGAAGGTTTGCAAAAAAAATATGGTAAGCTAAGAGTTGCTGATACTGGCATCAGAGAAACATCTATCATGGGGCAAGGTATTGGTATGGCAATGAGAGGTCTTCGCCCGATTGCTGAAATTCAATATGTTGATTATTTACTCTATGGTATGCAAATTTTAAGTGATGATTTAGCAACACTACGTTATAGAACATTTGGCACACAAAAAGCACCACTAATTATTCGCACAAGAGGGCATAGATTAGAAGGTATTTGGCATTCTGGTTCACCGATGGGAGCAATTATCCATTTATTGAGAGGTATTTACATCTTAACACCTAGAAATATGACCAAAGCTGCTGGGTTTTATAATACATTATTGAAAAGTGATGAACCAGCATTGGTTATTGAAAACCTAAACGGCTATAGATTAAAAGAGAAATTACCCTCAAATTTCGGTCAATTTACCACACCTATTGGGGTTGTCGAAACCATAAAAGAAGGTACAGATATTACAGTTCTTTCTTACGGATCAACATTGAAACTAGTAGAAGAAGCTTCAAAAGAATTACTTCAAGTAGATATTAATATTGAAATTATAGATGCACAAACCCTACTCCCTTTTGATATCAATCATGATGTAGTCAAGAGTATTAAAAAAACCAGTAGACTTATTGTTATTGACGAAGATGTGCCAGGTGGAGCATCTGCTTATCTTTTAGATGAGATAATAAATAAACAAAATGCGTTTCCATTTTTAGACAGTAAGCCTTTAACTTTAACAGCTAAAAGCCATAGGCCTGCTTATGGCACAGACGGAGATTACTTCTCTAAACCATCAATTGATGATGTTTTTGAGAGTATTTACACCATAATGCATGAAGTAAACCCAATTAAGTATAAAAAATTATATTAATTTTGCTTTTACCTTTCATGTTCAAAAGTTATTTTTTACTTTTGGAAACTAAATAATCAAATATAAATTTTTAACTAATGAAATTTTTAATATCTCTAATTTTAATTTCCTTGTTTTTTGTTATCCCTTTTTCTTCTTTTTCTCAAACAAAAAAAGTTGAAGGTTCTTTAAATGAAGGTACCATTGAAAGTCAGTACAATTATCTTTATAAAAAATCTGGTAGGTATCAAGACTATAGAGTTATAAAAATTAATGAAATAGGGAAATTTAAAAAAAATGTAATTGACTCTTTAAATTTAGGTAGAAAAAAATTACTTGAAGAGAGAACAATTGTTAGTTCTCAAAAAAATGAAATTGAAACTTTAAAATCAGAATTAAGTAAAATTAAAGGAGATTTAACTGCTGTAACGGAAGAAAAAGACAGCATCAAGTTTTTAGGTATACCTTTAAGTAAATCTGGATACAATACGATACTTTGGAGTATTATTGCAACGCTAACTGGTTTGTTGCTATTTTTTATTAGTAAATTTAAACGTAGTAATACAATTACTATTGCTGCAAATAAAGACAAAGCTGAAATAGAGGGAGAATACAATGATTACAGAACACGTTCAATTGAACGTGAGCAAAAATTAAGAAGAGAATTACAAGACGAATTAAACAAACAGAAATACGCAAATCAAGCAGCAGGTAAGAAAAAGTAATTCATACATTTTCTTAACATTCTATTTATTTTGTTAAAGTTTTATTTTTCATATAACTCTTTACAATAAATTTTGTTTTTTTCTGTTAATATTTTTCGATACCAAGAATTAAATTCCCTTATTTAATATCTTTTTTTATTCCTCCCTTTTTTTAAAAAAGGTCATGAATAAAATTTTATGGTAGGAAAAACACCTCAGTAGGTGTTTTATAACAAAGAAAACAAACTATGCTTAAAAAAATTCTAACCCTATCCCTTACCCTTACCCTAGCTGTTGCACCTATTTATGCATCAAAAAACTCTATTAAACCTGAAACAAAAAAAACTGAAACTGAAAGTTCTTTTCTTTTGTATTCTCAAAATATTTATCAAAAAATTAATGACAATGATTTAAATTTTGATGCTTTTAAATATGCTTTAAAAGGTTATCTTAAATTACAAAAAGATAATAAACTTAATAATTCTAAATATCTTACTATTATTGACATGAGTGTTTCTGCAAATACTAAAAGGTTTTATTTAATCAATATGGAGACTCAAACAGTTGAACATAAAAGTGTGGTTGCACATGGTCAAAATTCAGGTTCAGAATTTGCCAAACGTTTTTCAAACAAAGTAAACAGTCATCAAACTAGTTTAGGTTTTTACAAAACTGCTGAAACATATTCTGGAAAACACGGTCTTTCTTTACGTTTAGACGGATTAGAATATTCTAACAATAAAGCAAGAGAACGTGCTGTGGGTATTCATGAAGCAGATTATGCAAATCCTGATTATATCAAAAAGAATGGACGTTTAGGAAGAAGTTGGGGATGTCCTTCATTACCAAAAAAAGATTACAAGAAAATTATTAATAAAATTAAAGAAGGTAGTTGTTTGTTTATTTACTATCCGCAAAACCATTATTTATCTAAATCTAAATTAGTAAAAGCTTAAACTTTTCTAATTTAGTTGGATACTCTTCCTCATATCTTTCATTAAAGATTTATTCAACTTATACACATCTTCATAAAAAGTGATATTGCCTGAATCATCAGCTGCAGTAGTAAGATACTGAAGATAAATTGACACCTTGTTGTTCAAACGAATCCATCTTTCTTTTTTTTCTTTAATAGAAGTCTTTACCGTCTTAATATCGTATTTATTCACATCTTCATCTAATAGATATTTAGCTAATTCTAAAGCATTTTGAACTCTAATACATCCATGACTATAAGCTCTTCTCTCTCTTTTCAAGAAACGTTTAGAAGGTGTGTCATGTAAATAAATGGCATTTTTATTTGGAAAAATAAATTTAACCAAGCCTAAAGCATTTGAACTTCCACCACCTTGTCTGATTAGATAATTGAAATTTCTACTATTCACAGACTCCCAATCTACCATAGTAGGATCAACAGTTTCTCTATCTTTAGTCATTATTTCATATCCATTTCTAGTTAAGTATGTAGAATCTCTTTTAATTTTTCCTAAAATTTCTTTTACAGAAATTTTTCTAGGCACATTCCAATAAGGATAAGCGATAATATATTTTAAAGAATCTACCATTTCAGGAGTTTGATTTTTATAACTCCCCACCACAACAATATGTTTCTCAACTAAATTATCATTTTTAAACAGTTGTAATTCATAAGAAGGAATATTTACATAGATACGTGTAGCACTAAATGGCTTTTTCCATCTCCAACGCTCTAAATCAACAACTAATCGTTGATAATATTCATTTGGACTTACTGATAACGCTTTTGCAGTATTAGAACCAACAACACCATCTGGTTTTAGAGCATGTTCTGTTTGAAACTTTTCTAGAGCAGAAACAAACAATGAGTCTTTATTTTCTTCAGATAAATATTGATGTAAAATCAATGCCTTTTTTGCTTGTGCCTTTGAAACAATAGAATCTTTTCTAAAGTTAACAACATTTACGTTTTCTGTAGATAAAGAAGCTGTTTTTAAATACTTTTCCAACCCTTTTTGTAAGTTAATATACTCAGTATGCTTAGGTTGTAAATCATACAACTTCTCCATAATACTATCAGCTTCATACGCTTGTTTTAGATAGTTAGGTAAGTTAATTGTAAATGATTTTCTAGGTACAGTTGTGTGTTTTTCTACAGATTCTAAAATACCATAATTTAAATGTTTACCGTGTAACATATAAAAATATGTTAGTAGAACATCCATTTGGCCAGCAATAGTATCTCTGTCCTCTATCTTTTCTATTTCGCTTAATTTTAAGCTTAAATCCCTTAACTTATCTAAAGGATATAGTCTAGTATCTAAACCATAATTTTTAGATTGATGTAATTGTTGTAATAATCTATTCCCGTTTTGGTTAAGTTGTATAGAATCATTAATCCAAACTGTAGCATAATTTATTCCTTTATAAAAATCATGAACCCATTGTAAACTGTCCATCTTAATATTAGCTACCGATGAAGTAATTATAGTATCATGATTTGAAGCGAAATATTTATGAAAATTTGTCTTGAAATCTGTTTTAGAAATTGCAGTAATATCCTCAGATTTAACTGTTTTATTCTTTTTCTTTGCACAAGAAAAAAGAGCAAAGATTATAATAGAGTATAGTAGTATTTTTTTCATAGTAGGGTTAAGGTTACAAATTTAATGAATATATCATCATGTTTTAAACATTAATACAATTTTTGTACTAAAGTTGTTAAGTGTAAAATTAGTTTCTTACTTCATATAAACTAAGTTGTAATATAAATATGGCATCATATAATTCATATTTGATAGCTTTCAATTTATATTTGTTTTATACATTACAAAGATAGAGCCAACACTCATGATAAAATGCACCATAACTAGTGAAAATAACATCCCTGAATACAGGGGTTAGAATAAACTTAAAATTCATCACTTCATTCATTTCTAATTACTCCCTAAATTTCGGGACTGAATGACACAACGAGAGTAATCACATCATTTACAATGATAATTATATTTGATTTATATTAAATTGATATGAAAAAAATTAATTTTGTAATAACGT